>JANOUH010000093.1:0-21576 GCA_031416795.1 Cytophagales bacterium
AGCCTTTGACCGAGCCTAACCTGACCGGCCATTTTGTTGGTCCCCGCAAAGAAATGATTACCCCCTGGAGTACCAACGCGGTGGAAATCACGCAGACTATGGGAATCGAAGGCAACGAACGGAGTGAAGAATTCTTTATGGTGGAGAGCGCATCGGCCATCCACGACCGGATGTTACAGCATTTATATCAGGGATTGGATCAGGATATTTTCACCATTCACCATAAGCCTGAGCCTATTCTTGATATTGATGATATCAAAGCTTTCAGCGAAAAGGAAGGTCTTGCTTTGAGTCAGGAAGAAATCGATTATCTGAATGATGTGAGTTGGAAGCTGGGACGCAAGCTTACCGACAGTGAGGTGTTCGGTTTCTCACAAGTAAATAGTGAGCATTGTCGTCATAAAATTTTCAATGGTACGTTCATCATCGATGGAAAAGAAAAAGAGTCAACGCTTTTTCAACTCATCAAAAAGACTTCGAAAGAAAATCCGAACTACATCGTATCGGCATACAAAGACAATGTTGCGTTCATTAAAGGTCCGCGTGTAGAACAGTTTGCTCCGGCACGACAGGACATTCCAGACTATTTCAAGATCGAAGATTTTGATTCCGTGATTTCGCTCAAAGCCGAAACGCATAACTTTCCAACAACAGTTGAACCGTTCAATGGAGCAGCAACAGGATCTGGAGGAGAAATTCGTGACCGACTTGCTGGTGGTAAAGGTTCATTACCCTTAGCGGGAACAGCGGTGTACATGACTTCCTATCCTCGGTTGGAAAACGGAAGGCCGTGGGAGAAAAAATTTTAAGCACGTAAGTGGTTGTATCAAACACCAGCAGAAATTCTGATTAAAGCATCCGATGGAGCCAGTGATTTTGGAAATAAATTTGGTCAGCCCCTGATCTGTGGAAGCGTACTTACCTTCGAACATGTTGAGCAAGCAAAGAAATTTGGCTTCGATAAAGTGATCATGCAAGCAGGTGGTGTCGGATTTGGTAAGGAGAAAGACAGCAAAAAAGAACATCTCAAGGCCGGAGATAAAATTGTGCTGATGGGTGGTGATAATTATCGCATTGGAATGGGTGGTGCGGCTGTTTCATCCGTGATTACAGGCGAGTTTGGCAATGCATTGGAATTAAATGCCGTGCAACGCTCGAATCCTGAAATGCAAAAGCGTGTGATGAATGCGATACGTGCGATGGTTGAATCATCCGAAAATCCGATTGTATCGATTCACGATCATGGAGCGGGTGGACATTTAAATTGCTTCAGTGAATTATTGGAAGAAACCGGTGGTGTGATTGAGATTGATCAACTTCCTGTTGGTGATCCAACCTTATCAGCAAAAGAAATCATCAGCAATGAATCGCAGGAGCGCATGGGCATTGCCATTCATGAAAAAGATGTGGAAATATTAAAACGTGTTTCAGAACGTGAGCGCGCACCGATGTATGTCATTGGAAACGCAACGGGTAATCATCGTTTTGTTTTCGCCAATAAAGATAAAAGCATTGCGCCTGTTGACCTGGAAGTGAGCCACTTGTTTGGATCATCTCCGAAAACTATTCTTACTGATAAAACAAATATTTCATCTTTTGAAGATCTGCGTTACGATACATTCAAACTAAAGGAATACATCGAACAAGTGTTACAACTGGAAGCCGTTGCGTGTAAAGATTGGTTAACAAATAAAGTCGATCGTTCGGTAAGCGGAAAAGTGGCAACACAACAAACCTGCGGATCGATTCAACTTCCGTTGAACAACGTGTCTGTCATGACGATTGATTTTCTGAGCAACAAAGGCATTGCCACTTCCATTGGTCATGCACCCGCTGCGGCTATGGTGAATGCAGCTTCAGGAAGTAAACTCGCTATTGCCGAAGCATTAACAAACTTAGTGTGGGCACCACTGACACACGGATTAAAAGGTGTATCGCTGAGTGCGAACTGGATGTGGCCTGCGAAGAATGAAGGTGAAAATGCAAGATTGTATCAGGCAGTAGAAGCCGTAAGTGAGTTTGCTTGTCAACTTGGCATCAATATTCCCACTGGCAAAGATTCGTTGTCGATGACGCAAAAATATCCTGGTGGAGAAGTTGTCTATTCACCGGGCACAGTAATCATTTCAGCGGTCGGTGAAGTGAGTGATGTTCGAAAAACAGTTTCACCGGATGTAAAGCAAATAACAGGATCAAGTTTATTCTACATCGATTTCTCAAAGGATAACTTAAAATTAGGAGGAAGTAGTTTCGCTCAGGTTGTGAATGCGTTGGGCAAAGAAACACCAACCATCAACGATGCTGAATATTTCAAAGCATGCTTTGCTGCTGTTCAGGAATTGATCAATACTGATTTGATTCTGGCAGGACATGATATCTCTTCCGGAGGATTGATCACCACTTTACTCGAAATGTGTTTCCCTACCCCTGAAGTGGGCATGAACATCACGTTGAAAAATAGTGAAGATGTCATCAAAACTTTATTCAGTGAAAATCCAGGCATTGTCATTCAAGTTAGTGATCTAAAAGAAGTCACCGCTCTGTTAGATAAACATAAAGTTAGTTTTCAGAATATCGGAACTGTAACACAAACTCGTCAATTGTCAATTGTCAACTGTCAATTGTCCATTGACGATTTAAGAGCAAAGTGGTTCCACACCTCCTACTTGTTAGATAGGATTCAACGACCAAAAGGTCACGCAGAAAAGCGAAGAGATAATTTTTCAAAGCAACCTCTTAGCTACAAATTTCAAAATCGCTTTGATGGAAAGTTTTCAACTTATGGAATCGATCCATCACGTAGAACATCGAGTGGGTTGAAAGCGGCTATCATCCGTGAGAAAGGTGTGAATGGCGATCGCGAGATGGCTTACTCTTTATACATCGCTGGCTTCGATGTGAAAGATGTGCACATGACCGATTTGGTTTCGGGTCGCGAAGATCTCTCCGGAGTGAATATGATTGTATTCGTGGGAGGCTTCTCAAATTCCGATGTACTGGGTTCTGCCAAAGGTTGGGCCGGTGCGTTTTTATACAATCCAAAAGCAAAAGCAGCATTGGATAATTTCTACAACCGGCCAGACACATTGAGTCTTGGCGTTTGTAACGGTTGTCAGTTGATGATGGAACTCGGACTCGTGTATCGCGAGATGCCGATGGATCAACATCCAAAAATGCATCACAATGGATCTGGAAAATTTGAATCTACGTTTATCAATGTAACCGTACCTCAAAATAATTCGGTGATGTTGCAAAGTTATGAAGGCGCTCAATTAGGTGTGTGGCTAGCTCATGGAGAAGGAATGTTCAAACTCCCTGCTGATCTTTCTTATAAAGTGGCGGCTACATATACTTATTCGGAATATCCCGGCAATCCTAATGATTCAGATTTTGCCGTTGCTGCGTTGTATTCCAATGATGGAAGACATCTGGCGATCATGCCACATATTGAGCGATCACTCTTCGCATGGAACTGGCCTTACTATCCGGCAGGAAAACAAGATCATGAAATCTCTCCATGGATGGAAGCATTTGTGAATGCGCGGGAATGGGTCAAAAAGCAGGTAAGAAACTAAATCTTGTAATTTATGGAGTGTGATTCCATAAATTAAAAATAAATCTATGGAGTGCCAGTCCACGTATTTATAAAATGAGCTGATCGATCACTCCTTCTTTTCCACCGCATGCCCGCCAAACTCGTTTCGGAGTGCGGCAACAATTTTTCCGGAGAATGTATCTTCCTGTTGGGAACGATAGCGCATCAACAATGACATGGTGATTACTGGGGTAGGAACACCCATTTCGAGTGCTGTTTCTACGGTCCACTTGCCTTCGCCAGAAGAATGCATGACACCCTTAATCGATTCGAGGTTCTTATCCTTTTCGAATGCACGCTGAGTGAGTTCCATCAGCCAACTGCGCACTACAGATCCATGATTCCATACTTTTGATACGGCTGCGAGATCAACATCCGCATCATGACGATGCAGTACTTCCATACCTTCGGCAATGGCTTGCATCATTCCATATTCAATACCATTATGCACCATCTTGGTGAAGTGACCGCTACCGGTTTTTCCACAATAGAGATACCCTTCCGGAACGGAGATTGACTTGAAGATCGATTCACAGTATTCAAAGATTTCCTTTTTTCCACCGATCATCGTGCATACGCCATTTTTTGCACCGTTCACACCTCCACTAGTGCCACAATCCAAATAATGTATTCCCAATTTTTCAAGATCGCGCGCACGGGTCACTGTGTCTTTATAATGGGAGTTACCCCCGTCAATAATGATATCATCAGGGGCTAAGTGATATTTCAAATTACTAAGTACTACATCAACCAAATTACCGGCTGGCACCATCATCCAAACCACACGCCTTCCCTCCATCGCCAACGCCATATCCCCAATGGTGGGCACGGTTGTAATTTTTTCTTTGGCAATATTCTCCATGGCTACCTTATTCACGTCAAAGGCAAAAACTTCATGCCCTTTACTTTTGAAATTCAGTGCAAGGTTATAACCCATTTTACCAAGTCCTACCAAGCCAATTTGCATGTTGTTAAGGTTTAGTTTCGATTTTAGGTCAACTTATAAACTACCAAAGTAATTGATTCTGAACAGATACTAAAACAGGGAGCATTGATTTTATACCACACATAACTGAATTACAATGATTTGATAACATATTCCTCATAGGGTTCTTTCAAACAATGGCTCTAGTTGATTATATAAATGCTCAAAAACTTCAAACTGTCTATGGTAAACTTTGCTTAATTCCATATCCGGTTCATATAATTTTCGTTCACCGGTTTGAAGTTGAAATGAAATACCCAACGACTCAAAGCCGATCATAGCAGCACCAATGGCCGAGGCATCATTTACTTCCGATTGAATCAGCTTTCTTCCCAAAACATGGCTAAGTAATTGAACCCACTCTGTGGAGTACGTAAACCCACCACTGACAAATATTTTATCTGAAGGACCATGAACTGACTCTACGCTTTTTACAATACTGAGTATTTCGAAACAAATACCTTCCAATAAAGCTTTCTTAAAATGATTGGGAGTGTGACGCACCGATACTCCAAAAAAAACTCCGCGTGCTTGCGGATTATAAATAGGAGCTCGCTCACCCTGCAAATACGGCAATGCAATCAAACCCTCACTTCCCGGGTCGACTTTTTCAGTATCCTTCACAAACTCTTTTAAGTTTTGGGACAGACTATTGAACTCGCGATTAAACCAATCAATAATCACCGTACCATTGTTGGAAGCACCGCCACTGATCAGCGTTTTCTCATCAAGAGGATAATTAAAAAGACGTAACTGCGGATCATCTAAATTCTTTTTAGAAACTCTTCTTACTGCAGCACTCGTACCTATGGTTATGGTGAGATCATCCTTGTTCATGGCTCCGCTTCCCAATTGCGCCAGGCATCCATCACTCGCACCCATGATCAAGGGCACATCCGGTAACGATAATCGTTTTTGAATTTCCGGTTTGATTGCACATGTGAATGTTGCATTAACTGGTTTCGATAGTTGTTCTGCTTTTACACCTGTTAGTTGAAACACCTCGTTATGCCATTGTAAGGAATTAATATCAAAGAGTCCGGAAGCTGAGGCGATGGAATAGTCAACCAAATATTCACCACACAGTTCATAAACAACAAACTCCTTTATCGAAATGAATTTGTGCGCAGCGCTTATTAGCTCAGGGTGATTTTCCTTCCACCAAATCAATTTACACAATGGCGACATCGGGTGAACCGGAGCACCTGTTTCATGATGAAGTGCCTTCCCCAATAAGGACTTTCTTAATGCTTTTGCCTGAGGAGTGCTCCGAGTATCAGCCCAGATAACCAATGGAGTAAGTGGTTTAGCATCCGCATCGACAGCCATAATGCTGTGCATGGCACTACTGAAACTGATACCCTTCAATGAATAATAGTCTGACCCCTTGTGGATTACTTTTGAGATCACCTCAAGAACTGCCTGATAAATTTGCTGAGGATCTTGCTCTGCAAAACCTGCTTGAGGATAAAATGTAGGATAAAAAATTTGATGACTTGCTATTATTTTCCCGTCTGAACAGACGGCAAGTGCCTTCGTGCTGGTAGTTCCAATGTCAATGGCAAGAATGTAGGGATTCAACTGATTCTGGATTGAATCAGAAAAATAGGTAAAACAAGGCACTAATAAAATGGAGCGACTACCTCTTCAGAAACTTGTAAGTGCTGGATAAGTTGGTTCGCTCATCCTTCAAAGAGATTAGATAATAACCTGTGGAAAGGTCTTTAACTCTGATTCTGATTTCATGTTCGTCAATGACTTCGCTTTCAAGTTCCATTGTATTGCCAATCACATTATGAACTGAAAATCGGACTTTATTTGCTATTGGAGAGGTGAACTTTACATTGACAAACTCAGTAGCTGGATTGGGGAAAATTTCCACCGACTTAATTGGATCAGGAGTGCGATGAAAAAAAGTCTCTTCCTTCACTTGGCCCATCGACACCATGACCGTCATCACGAAGCAGGCAAAGGCTAAAAAGAATTTTCTTGACATCATATTGTACCTTTTACGTTCATTAGTACTTATTGGATGCAATTGGTAAGCCAAAAGTTTAAATAGAAGTAAAATAAAGTCTGGTCGTGATCGCTTAGATCACTTTTTTGAAGGCTGCGGGCAAAAAATCAATCAAATCTCCGGCAATTAGTGAAATTAATCCTTTGTCACGTACGGCCAGGTCTCCAGCCAAACCGTGTAGATAAACTCCCATTATGGCAGTTTCCTCAGCCGTATAACCCTGAGAGAACAAAGCGGTGAGTATTCCGGTCAGCACATCGCCACTGCCAGCAGTAGCCATTCCCGGATTGCCTGTTGAATTAAAATAAATATTGCCGGATGGAGATGCTATCGTAGTATAAGCACCCTTAAGTACAACCACCGAGTTTATCTTCTTTGAAAACCGTTGAAGCTTTACCAACCGATCAAAGTCATTCGACCATGCTCCTACCAATCTTTCAAATTCTTTAGGATGTGGAGTAAGTATACTTCCTGACGGAATCAGTAATTGTAATTCTGAATGGGCCGATAATAAGTTCAAAGCATCCGCATCAATGACCATCGGCTTATTGAATTTTTCGAACAGTTTAGCCACAGCATTTTTTGTTTCTGCATGTTGACCTAAACCTGGTCCGATGCCAATCGTACTAAAATGGTCGTCAGATTTTTGTTCTGAAAAATGATCGAGCGATGGATCGATCAAAGCCATCGCTTCCGGTACTGCTGTTTGAATAATTTGGTAACCACTTTGAGGAACATGGACAGTGAGTAAACCTACACCAGAACGCAACGCTGCCTTCGCAGATAGAACGCAGGCACCCATCTTCCCTTTCGATCCGGCAATCAATAAAGCATGACCAAATTTCCCCTTGTGATCAAATTTGTTTCGAGGCTTCCAAATTTTCCTAATTGTCTTTAAGGTCGTCAGATAAAAAGGAGATTGAATTTCTTGAAGAGCTTTTCTACTTAACCCAATATCGACCAGATGCCACTCACCGGTGTAGAGATTATTCTCGGGCATCATAAACGCCAGCTTGGGCAATTGAAAAGATACCGTGTGCTGTGCTCTGAAAATTTCCCCTTCTGAGTGCTTGTCGGTAAACATGCCGGATGGAATATCCACAGCAATTTTGATCGCCTTACTGGCATTAAGGCTATCGATTACCTCTTCATAAATTCCTTCTACGGGCCGCGACAAGCCTGAACCGAAAATGGCATCGATCAGTATAGTGCGGTCTTCAAATAATTCTACTTTTGCATCGGATGCGATTTCAAACACCTGAATTTTATGTTCAAGGCGTTGAAGATTCGTTTGGAAGTCGTTCGTTTCATTTGCGCCACCGCGAACAACCCACACCTTCACAGGATAATTCCATTCGCGCAACATCCTGGCAATCCCCAATCCATCGCCACCATTATTACCGGTGCCACAGATTATTCCGACACGATGCGTGGCATCATGTCGTTCAACAAACCAAGTGGTAAAAGCCCTGCAAGCGCGCTCCATCAGATCGATGGAGGCAATGGGTTCATGCTGGATGGTGCAGGCATCCAATTCATTTATTTGAGAAGCGGAAAGAATCTTAATCATAACCTTAACGGTCTACTTCACCCAACACAATATCGATAGATCCTAAAATGGCGATCAGATCAGCTATTAAAACACCTCGGCTAATTTCTGGTAATATCGAAAGATTAACAAATGAACAGCTTCTGGCTTTGCAGCGGAATGGAATGTCACTCCTGCCATCAGCACGGAAGAAGAAGCCCAACTCGCCTTTCGGATTTTCAGCTCGCACATATAATTCCTGTGCCTTGGGGCGGATCTTTTTTGGAACAATGGCTTGCGGATCAAACTCGCGGGTGCGTTTATGATCACCTTCTAGTTGATCTAAACACTGAGCCATGATTTTTAGAGACTCATAAATCTCCTGCACACGAACATGAGTCCGATCCCAACAATCGCCTATTTGTCCCATTTTTCCCCCACCAATTGGAATTTCAAATTCAAGTTCCGGATAAACTGAATAACCATCTACTCTCCTCAAATCAAAGCGAAGACCGGAAGCCCGAAGCATCGGCCCTGTAATTCCAGAGTTGATGGCGAGGTCTAGTGGAAGAACACCAACGTTAGCTGTGCGATCAATAAAGATTTTATTATCAATCAATATCGTTTCTAGTTCTTTGACTTTAGGACGGAAGTATTTAATAAATTCTCTGCAACGTGGTTCAAAACCAACGGGCAAGTCGTAAAACAATCCACCAATCCAGATGTAGTTATAAAGCATTCTAGCACCACTCGCCCACTCCAGCAATCTGAGAATATGTTCGCGGTCACGCATAACCCAGAAAAACGGTGTAAAGGCACCAAGATCAAGTCCGTATGTTCCTACCGCAATTAAATGCGAAGCGATGCGATTCATTTCTGCCACCAAAACACGAACGTATTCTACTCGCTTAGGTATCTGATCTGTGATGCCTAACATTCGCTCCACGCCCATCGCATAAGCATGCTCGGAATTCATAGCTGCTACATAATCCATGCGATCAACAAAAGGGATCACCTGATTATAAGGAAGATTTTCAGCGTGCTTTTCAAAACAACGATGCAAATAACCAATATGTGGAATGACATCTTTTACAATCTCTCCATCCGACAACACTTCCAATCTCAATACACCGTGAGTCGATGGATGCTGTGGACCAAGATTTAAGATCATCTCTTCCGACTTAAGTTCACTTACATTGAACTTGTTCGGCTCAGACTCAACTAAGTTATCTATGCTATATTTATATTGTTGCTCTTTCAACGGCTGTCAATTAATAATCGATTTTAACTCCTCGATAATATTCTTCGTGCTTATAATCCTTTCGAAGTGGATATCCTTTCCAATCTGCCGGCATTAAAATTCTTCTTAAGTCTGGATGATTTGTGAACGTGATTCCAAACATATCATACACTTCGCGCTCTAACCAATTAGCGGTTTTCCAGACAGAAGTTATACTTTCCAATGCTAGATTTTCTCTTGGTAAAATTACTTTCAACACGAGCGAATGATTGAATGGAATTGAATATAAATGATAAATCACTTCCATCGTTCCCGCCTCAGGTCCATTATCAATTCCGGTAATGCATGAGAGCATATCAAAAAACAGATCCGAATCATGGTGAAGTCGTTCGCACAATGGAAGGATGATATCCTTTTTTAAGATTACTCCAAAAGGTGTTGAGTTAGGAATCTCTATAATCTCTTCCTGAGAAACTTCTCTGATGATGGATAATATTTTCTCCTTTTTTTCAGGCATGCTGAGATTCTTTATTCATCAATTGCTCAATAGCAGTTGGCTTCATGCGACTTTCACTTCTGATCTTTTCGTGGAGTTTTAGAATTCCTCCAATCAATGCTTCGGGGCGAGGTGGACAACCAGGTACATAAACATCCACAGGAATAATTCGATCTACACCTTTCACCACATGATAACCATGTTGCCAATATGGACCTCCACAATTTGAACACGATCCCATCGAAATAACATAGCGCGGCTCCGACATCTGCTCGTATAATTGCTTAATGCGATCAGCCATTTTAAAAGTGACCGTGCCTGACACGATCATCACATCTGACTGACGAGGTGTTGCTCGTGGCACCATACCAAAACGATCCATATCATACACGGTGCTACCTGTGCTCATGAATTCGATGGCACAACATGCTAAACCGAATGTCATTGGGAACAAGGAAGACAAACGCGACCAATTCAACAAGTCATCTACCTTCGTGATGATCACGCCTCCATTCTCAAATTGTTGATCGAGCAACCCTTTCATCGTTCGTATTTGTCTTTTGGATGCGTGGCGTTTTTAAATTTATTATTGATCTCCAAATAGAAATGAGCAGGCACCGGAGATTTAAAGTTCGAGGTTTGAGGTTTTGATTTTATCCAATCGAGGTGGCCCATGCGCCATACATAAGCAAGGCCGATAGCGAGTACCACAATAAAAATCAACATCTCAAAGAAAGCAAACCAACCCCAGGAGCCATCCGTTTGATTGTTCAATTCTTCATTGGCAAAAACGGTTGACCAGGGAAACAAAAAAACTATTTCCACTTCAAATAAAAGAAACACCAAGGCTAGCACATAAAACCGCACATTGAATTGAACCCACGCTAACCCTTGTGGGGTTTCACCACTTTCATAGGAAGTAAGCTTTTGTGCATTAGGGCGATTAGGGCGAATTAATCTCGAAGTGAATAATGCCAGCCCAACGAAAAGTATACCACCAACAGCAAAGAGTAAAATCTGAGCCAAAGGAGAGAAATAAAGATCTGTCGTTTGCATTGGATTCAAAGATACATACACCAATGCATCTTACCCAACAAAAGGGTCGCTACAAATTGGTGGTGTTGAATGTATCGCCTTGTTCGATGTCTCCTGTTTTGAAACCTTTGTTGAACCAGCGCTGGCGTTGCTCAGAAGTACCGTGTGTGAATGAATCGGGAACTACATAACCTCGTGCTTGCTTCTGCAAACGATCATCACCAATGGCGCTGGCTGCGTTCATAGCTTCTTCATAGTCGCCTTCTTCAATCATCTGATTCATCTCGTTGGCATGATTGGCCCAAACTCCGGCTAGAAAATCAGCTTGCAATTCCAGCTTAACAGAAAGCTTATTGTACTCTTCTTCACTCAATTGCTCACGCATGGCATGCACTTTATCGGTGATGCCCATAAGATGCTGAACATGATGACCTACTTCATGGGCAATCACATAAGCCTGTGCAAAATCACCGGGGGCACCAAAACGGTTTTTTAAGTCTTCATAAAAGCTCAAATCGATATATAACTTCTCATCGGCACTGCAATAAAAAGGTCCTGTGGAAGCATCGGCTGAACCACAACCCGATTGCACATTCCCACTGAAGAGAACAAGTGTTGGCTCACGATAATCGCTCAGCAGTTGATGCCAAACATCTTCCGTATCGGCTAAAACTACTTTTACAAATTGAGAAAGTTGTTCCTCCTCCGGGGTTGCCTGATAGGGGACTGATTGAGAAACAGACGGACCATTATCCGTTGGAATCTGTTGAAGTAAAGTCAATGGATTTTTTCCCGTAATCAGGCTTATGACAATGATCACAACCACCAAACCCAGTCCACCTTTAATGGGCAACCCTCCGAGTCCACCACCACTGCCCCGTTGATCTTCTACATTACCGCTTTGTCTTCGTCCTCGCCACTGCATGTTTTAAAAATTTATATTTTCTTATACTTCAACTAAATTATTTTCAAGAGGCCACAAAACACTTATTACCACAATGCACCAAGTTGTGCTGTATCCTGCATTAATTGGTAATCCATAGGGTTAGGGGTTTTATATCCCCATGTAAGGTAAATAAATTCCTACTCCCATGACACACTAACGATCATAGTGTGTGGGATCCCTCCTCGTTAGGTTCCCACAATTCAATTTTATTTCCCTCAGGATCTATAATCCAACCAAATTTTCCGTAAGGATATTCTTCAATCTCTCCGATAATCTGAACACCTTCCTCCTTCAACACCTTCAACAATGCCACCAGATTTTCAACACGGTAGTTAAGCATAAAAGCTTTTTCACTTGGGTTGAAGTAAGTCGTATCCTGCTTAAATGGACTCCATACGGTGCTTACGGGAGCATTTGTGTCAATATCGATCGATCGAAATGATGCACCATATTCATCTACCGGCAAGCCCAGGTGTTTACCATACCACTCCTTCATTTTTTGGGGATCAGCCGTTTTAAAAAATACGCCACCCAGTCCTGTTACTCGTTTCATTATTATTCCGTTTTAGTTTTTTCGTAAATATCAATCCACTCTTCAGGAGTCACCTTAGCTGACAATTCCCCAATCAAATTCAATGGAACATCTCCTGCCTTCTTAAATCGGATACACGACTTTCCCATATCTATTTTTTTGTCAGTAGCTTTTTTCCATGCACCCAAAAACCAATCATGCAAGGCTCCCTGATAAACAGCCATGTGATAGAGAGCAATGTGATTCTTTTGTGAAGCAAGACCGATAAATGGCAATGCATCTTTAGGATTGCAATGATAGCCAGACGGATATATTTTATGTGGAACCACATAACTGATCATGCCATACTGCATCGTTTCTTCAAATCCTTTCGGAAGATTTTTAAGAATGACCTTGCGCATGTCGGAAATGATTTGCTTTCTGTCGTCTGGTAACGACTGAATGTATTCGTCTACCGCTTTGGATTGCATTGTCTTGTTTAGTTGATCGATGTTAATGGCTTCGGTAAGATAAAAATTCCCTTCTTACGAAGTAGTGCTGCGCTCAGAAGTGAGAAAGGATTCCAACAAGAAAGATTTCCATCAGAGACATTCCAAACCGGATCAGTGGATTTTGATCGCCCCACACCAACATTTTTATTTTTACTTGACCATGAAGAAATAAAACCTACTGTGCCGTCAGTGCCCTGATAATCAAGTTTTACTTTTGAATCTGCCGGTTTATTAATGACAGTTTCTGCAGAAACATGGAAGGATTTAGATAGTAAGGCAGCTGCTACTAAAATTAGTGCCATCAGACCAGGAATGATGTAGAGGAGAATCATCGGGTTTGGGTTTTACTGGGAAACGAATATAATAATTTTAGATTTGATGATAACATCGAAAGGTTAGCAAGACACAAATCTCAAATTACTCAGTTGATGAATACGATCCTTGGTGTTAAATTGAGCACTCTTCAATTACATGCGTAAACTATTTATCGTACTGCTTCTATTTCCATGGATCATAAAGGGCCAATCCATATCGCCATGGCAAGAGGGGCTTCTTGATATCCATCACATTAATACCGGATCGGGCAACAGTACCTTTTTTGTTTTTCCTGATGGCACCACCATGCTTTTGGATGCCGGTGATGTTGAGCGATCAGCTAAAACAAGAATTAGCAATCCACTTAAAATTGCTCCCCGACTGCCCGATAGCACATTTTCTGCAGCGCAAAGTATCAATGAATATGTTGTGCGTGTTTCTCCCGGGGCCACTCAGATTGATTATGCCGTTATCACTCACTTTCACCCTGATCATTACGGGGCTATTGGTCCATTGTCTAAAACATCGCGCTATGGTTCGTATAAATTATCCGGCATCACCGAAGTGCATGAATATCTTCCCATAAAGAAATTGATCGACCGTAATTATTCAGGTTACAAATATCCCCTAGACATCGCCAAAAACAATTTTGACTCAGCCACTTTTAAGAACTACCTCAATTTTATTCAACACCATGCTAATCGTAAATCTTTTTCTGTTGAAGCATTGAAAGCAGGAAGTAAAACTCAGATAACGCTTTTACATAAGCCTGCCAAGTATCCATTCTTTCACGTGAGAAACATAAAGTCAAATGGCAACATCTGGACAGGTGAAGGTGATGGCAGTACGAATGTATTGCCTGCATCGATATCGCGTAATCTGTATAATGAAAACCCGCTTAGTATGGCGTTCAAAATTTCGTATGGTGCGTTCGATTATTTTACGGGTGGCGATATGACTGGCATTACTGGTTTCGGGGTTCCTGCATGGTTTGATGTGGAGACGCCTGTAGCCAACGTGGTAGGCACCGTGGATGCGATGACGCTCAACCATCATGGCATGCGCGATGCATCGAATGAATTCTTTCTCAAGACATTGGCTCCACGGGTTATTGTTCAGCAATCGTGGAGTTCAAACCATCCTGGCGAAGAAGTACTTCATCGCATTATTTCACCCACCACCTATGAAGGACCACGTGATATTTTTGCGACCTATGTGCATAGCGAAACGATCACCACTTACGGACGCTGGCTCACCGATAATTTCAAATCAATACGCGGTCATATCGTTATCCGCGTGCTCCATGGTGGAAGCGCGTTTATGGTTTACATTCTGGATGACACCAAACGAGATTTACCGATTGTAAAGACATTTGGTCCTTATCCATCAAAGTAATTTTCAGCTATTCTACTTCTTCCTGAAAATTCTCTGAAAAGGTCTTATTGTTTGTCCTATGAAATCTTCAGGATAATTCTCCTGATCAGGAAGACCAACCGGAAGATTTTCATCATCAGATGGCCAGTAAGTAGTTTTGAAGATATAATCCCAGATGCTTAATGTAATTCCGTAGTTGAATCCATGAGGATGAGTTTCCGGTAAGTTCTTAGCATGATGCCATAAATGCATTTGCGGACCGTTGAATAAATATTTGAAAGGCCCTAATGGAATTTTTAGATTGGCATGACCCAGTTGACCCGTTACCAACGTAAACGTATGAACGATAAAAAAGTCAGTAATGCCAAAGCCAATCATCGCCAGCGGTATATACTCCAGGGTGCGATATAAAATATTTTCCATCCAATGATAACGAAGTAATGCTGCGAAGCCCATTTCTTTTGTGCTGTGATGCACTTTATGGAACTCCCACATCCAACCTACATGATGATAGAGGCGATGAATATTCCATTGCATGAAATCGCGTAAAACAAAAATAATGAACAGCTGCACCCATCCAGGCAAGTTACCAACGTGTATGGCAACCAGGTTTGCGATGCCAAACAGGGCTAAGAAATCATTGAAGAACTGCACCGCCACCATTGACAACGCATTGTAGGCCACTAAGGCAAACAGAAAGTAATTCCAGAATATGTAAAATATATCCAACCAGAAGTGATCGCGGATGAGCGGTTGGTTCTTGCGCCACGGAAACATGATCTCCAACAACCAGATAATCAAAGACGCTCCCACCAGCCAATAAAAATAGTTGTGCCAGCTGGGGTGAAGTATTTCGTTGATCAAATAATTCCAATAGCCGGTGTAGCCATCTGAAATTACTTTGAGGTATTTTTCCATGCCGCAAAGATGGAGATTTTATTGAAGTAGAACTCATTCGGAAATAGTAAACATACCCACTAGCGTATTATCTTTGAGTCGATGGATAAGCCAATCCGGGTTGAGGGAATTGATATTGAGATTCAATTAGTGTTTAGAAAAGAACACATTGAATTGGTGTTACCTCAATTTCATCGAGTAGGTCTTCATGCTACGGTGCTGGATGAAATGATTGATGCCTATATTAAATCAGGAGAAATCGTTTCTTACGAGCGCTGGTTTTTAGAATATGGGCAACGTGTTATCAATCCAATGATGAATCAGAAACTGGGAAGAGCCAAAGATCATCCTACTTTTAATAATTTGCTGAAGCATGCTTTGAAAGAGATCATAGAAACTGACAGCGTATTAAAGCAATTCAAAAAATTTCAAAAACCTGAATGATTATTTTATTCCTCGCGGAGTCTCGCTTCGGACTCCCCGATTGACTTAATAGCAAATTAAACCATCCCTATCCTATTCAGATTAATGCGAAGACTCCGCTAAGAAAAGAACACATTGAATTGCTGTTACCGCATTTTCAACGGGTAGGTCTTCCATCCACCGTATTAGATGACATGATTGATGCCTACATCAAATCCGGAGAAACCGTTTCGTATGAGCGCTGGTTTTTAGAATACGGGCAACAGGTTATTAATCCTCTTATGAATCAGAAATTGGGCAGAGCTAAAGACCATCCTACTTTTAATAATTTGCTAAAGCATGCATTGAAAGAAATCTTGGAAAGCGATGGGATGTTGAAGCAGTTTAGGAATTTTAAAAAGTAAAATAGGGACGCCTATTCCAGGAGTAGCTTCATTTTGAATGTATCCAGATAAAGATATTTGAGTGTCTTATTCCTCGCGGAGTCTCGCTTCGGACTCCGCGATTGTAGTATAGTAAATTGAGCCATTGCCTATCCTTATAAAAGGAATGCGAAGACTCCACTAAGAATTGGGATCATGATCAATTATTCATCCAGCCCACCCCTCTCTATCCAGACTCCGATACTGTATCGCTTCCGCGAGATGTTCAATATTTATTTCGGAAGTACCTGCTAAGTCGGCTATGGTTCTGGATACTTTTAAGATGCGATCATATGCTCGGGCAGAAAGACCTAATCGCTCCATGGCGGTTTTCAATAACGAACGGCCGGCATCATTGATTACACAAATCTCTTTTACCATGTTACTTGGCATCATGGCATTGCAATACACATTCTTTTGGTGTTTGAAACGATCACTTTGTATTTCCCTTGCCTTCACCACGCGGGTCCGTATCTCTTCACTGGTTTCATTCTTACGTAGTGAGGTCATCTGATCAAAACTTACCGGCACAACCTCCACATGCAAATCGATGCGATCAAGTAACGGACCACTCACTTTGCTCAGATATCGTTGAACTACTCCTGGCCCGCAAACGCAATCTTTTTCAGGATGATTATAATATCCGCATGGACAAGGATTCATACTCGCCACCAACATAAAATTGGCCGGGTAATCAATGGAAAGTTTTGCGCGTGAGATGGTAACACGTCTTTCTTCCATCGGCTGGCGCATTACTTCCAACACGGTGCGCTTGAATTCCGGAAGCTCATCCAAAAATAATACGCCATTGTGTGCCAACGAAATTTCTCCGGGTTGTGGATTGCCTCCCCCGCCAACAAGGGCAACGTCACTAATGGTATGGTGAGGGCTACGAAATGGTCGGGTGGTTAAGAGGGTAGCATCAGCACCTACCTTTCCGGCAACGGAGTGGATCTTGGTTGTCTCCAGGGCTTCATTCAGCGTGAGTGGCGGAAGAATGGAAGGTAAGCGCTTTGCCAACATCGTTTTTCCTGCACCGGGTGGGCCAATCATGATTGCATTATGCCCCCCAGCTGCGGCAATCTCTAGAGCACGCTTGATGTTTTCCTGACCTTGCACATCTTTGAAGTCGGCATCATAAATATTGACGCGGCTTTGAAAAATTTCGCGCGTATCGATTCGTAATGGTTCAATTTGTTTTTTGCCTTCAAAGAAATCAATAGCTTCCTCTAACGTTTCAACGCCAATCACATCGAGGTTATTTACAATGGCAGCCTCGCGTGCGTTCATCTTTGGCAACACAAATCCTTTGAATTCATCTTTGCGAGCATGAATAGCGATTGGCAATACTCCTTTGATTGGGCGTAGGATACCATCGAGCGATAACTCACCCATGATCACATATTGGTCCAGAGTTTCTGCTTCAATCTGACCGGATGCTTTTAATATAGAGAGGGCAATCGGCAAATCATAGGAGCTTCCTTCTTTGCGCAAATCAGCTGGAGCCAGATTCACAACCACCTTATTGCGTGGCATAAAAAACTTGAGGCTCTTAAAAGATGACTCTACACGGTGTTGACTTTCCTTAACAGCTGTATCGGGCAGACCGCTCATGTGAAAGTCTTTTCCTTGTGTTACGTTCACTTCTACAGTAATGGAACGAGCATCCACTCCATGAACAGCACTTCCAAAAGTCTTGGCTACCATGTATTATTTTAAATTTAAAAATCCAAAATTTCAAATTAATAAACATAAGCAGACCGTTAGCAGGTATGCCATTAAACGAAGATAGGAATCTTTATGAGAAAACGTTGATTGTTACCCAACCACTTCCTTCTCAATCAGTAAAATAAGGATGTGGATAATTTTGATATGTACTTCCTGTATGCGATCGGCATAGCCGAAATGAGGCACGCGTAATTCTATGTCAGCCAACGGAGCAAGCTTACCCCCATCTTTTCCAGAAAGGATAATCACTTTCATTCCCTTTTCTTTAGCAGTCTGTGCTGCTTTGATGATGTTGGCCGAATTACCACTGGTACTTATTCCTAACAGTACATCTCCTTTGTTGCCAAGGGCTTCCAGGTAGCGCGAAAACACAAACTCATAGCCAAAGTCGTTGCTCACACACGAGATGTGGCTCGGGTCGCTTACGCAGATGGCGGGTATTGCTTTGCGATTATCTCGATAGCGGCCAGTGAGTTCTTCAGCAAAGTGCATGGCATCGCAATGAGAGCCTCCATTGCCACAGGAGATTACTTTTCCACCTTGCTTTACAGAGTCAGCTATTAATTTAGCAGCAGTTTCTATGTTTTTTAGATTTTCCTCATTGCTTAAAAAATCTTGCAGAACTTCCGCAGCTTGATTTAGCTCCTTAGAAATGATGGAGATATAACTCATAAAAAGATATTATGATTTCGCCCCTGTTGATGGTTCTTTTATTGGATTAGCCGAAGGCTGTTGCAGGTCATATACTTTAGCTTTCAGGGTATTGTTTTCATGCCTCATGATGTCCTTTTCTCTGCCCGCATTTCTTGTTTCGATCCAATTCCAAATAAAATCTATTACAAACAACAAAACGCCCAGCATGGCTCCGTAGCGCATCATCCATAATTTTGAATACAAACCGTAAAGTAAGCTTAGGTCTTCTTTCTGCGCTTCAATGAATAAAACAAAAAACAATATCAGCAGATGATAAGATCCGAAAATGATAAAGAAGATGCGTCTGCGTTGATTCATTCAATTTTTCATTAAGTAACAAACTTAGGCTTTTCGAACCAAAGCAAAAGTGAAAAATCTTTCAAAACATTACATTAATTGGAGTTAACCCTGTCAGCGTTCAGCTCCCTGTATTGAAGCCAACTTGCGGTAGAGTCCGTTTTGGCTATTCAGTTCATCATGTCTACCGCGCTCTGAGATGACTCCATTTTGAATCACTATAATTTCATCGGCATGTTGTATTGTGCTCAAGCGATGGGCAATAACAATAGAAGTCCGATTTTTCATAAGGTTAAAAAGTGCGTCCTGCACCAGTCGCTCCGATTCAGAATCCAATGCTGATGTGGCTTCATCCAAAATAAGGATTGGTGGGTTCTTCAACACTGCACGTGCAATACTTAGTCGTTGACGTTGACCACCCGAAAGTTTAGAACCGCGCTCGCCAATATAGGTTTGATAACCGTTTTCCGTTTGCGTGATAAAGTCATGGGCATTGGCAATTTTAGCAGCATGAATTACATCCGCTTCGAGTATATGAGGCATGCCAAAAGCAATGTTATTGAAAATGGTATCGTTGAAAAGTATCGACTCTTGAGTTACTACGCCAATCTGCTTACGCAACGATTCCAATTCCAAGTCTTTTAACGAGATGCCATCAATTAAAACTTCCCCCTCTATCGGATCATAAAAGCGTGGCACTAAATCCGCGAGGGTAGACTTGCCTCCACCAGACGGGCCAACAAGAGCCACTGTCTTTCCCTTCTTGATATGAAGGTCTATGTTTTTTAAAACCCTCTCGGTATCATAAGCAAAGCTTACATTTTTAAACTCGATATCACGCTCAAAGGATTTTAATTCAACAGCATTAGGCTTGCTGGTGATTACCGGTTGCTGATCGATCAAAGAAAAAATTCGCTTTGCCGAAGCCGTACCTCTTTGAAGCGAGGTGATTCCGTTTGAAAAATTCTTAGCCGGCTGAATGATCATCGCAAACACGGTCAAGAAAAGCATGAACGCAGAAGGCTTGAGTACAGAGTCTTCATTGAGCACCATGTTTCCACCAAAAAAAATGATTCCCGCGATAATAACAACACCCAGTATTTCTGATACCGGTGATGCTAATTCATTCTTGTAGGCCATCGACTTACTGGTTTTTCGATAAAACCCGCTCTCCTTTTCTATTTTATCAATGACAAAATCACGTGCATTGAATGCCTTGATCACGCGCATGCCGCTAAAGGTTTCATCTAAAATATTCAAGATGCGCCCCAGCGATTCCTGACTTTGCGTAGCTTGTCGCTTTAATCTTTTGATAATCTCTGCCAATACACCACCAGTCAATGGCAAAACAAGCAATGTGAAAAGTGTGAGTTGAGGCGAAATGGTGAATAGCACATAGAAGTAAACAACAATGGTGATAGGCTCCTTCAACACTGCCTTCAGACTATTCATCACTGCATTCTCAACTTCGTTCACGTCATTGGTAAAACGTGAAATCAAATCACCCTTACGCTCATTATTAAAATAACCGATGTGAAGCTGCGTAACTTTTTTAAAAATATCCATGCGAATATTCTTGACAAGATCAACGCGAATCTTGGTGGCCATCACACGTTCTAAATAACGAAATAGGTTTGCCAGGATAACACAAGCCACAATAAGTGCGCAAACGAATAGCAACGAATTCAGAGCGCCCTGATTCACAACGATCTGAAGAAAATAGTGATTAAAAACACCGATCACATAATCGGTTGAAACCGTAAACTCTGGCATGGGAGGAATCGTAGGAACATTCTTCGTTTCCTTAAAGAGTACGTCCAACATGGGCATCACCAATACAATATTGAAGGCTCCGAATATGATACCTAATATGGAGTAGCCAAAAAAGAATGCTAATCGTGTTCTTAATTTATTGGCGTATGATAAAATTCTGAAAAAACTATTCATCAAATTGATTTAGAAATCGTAGAGTCGCTGCGGAATATTCCAGCGCAAAGCTACGGAAGTAACTGATGTGTTGTTATTATAAAATGTAAGATCGCATTTGCTCTGACGGATAATCTGAGAGGCATCTAAAAACAGATTATGCTTGAGCATGTATGAGGCCGTCATGTTGATCGATAGTATTGTGTTGCTTGCTCCCTGCCCAATGGTATTATCATATTCCTGCTCACGGGTTTGGGTTGGCTTTAATATATCACTTCCCCAATTCTCACCTGTTCCATCACGACCAATCTTTACATATCCCGCTTTTGCCATCAGGTTTAATCTTGGCAACGGCTGATAACGAATAATACCGATCAGTTCATTGAAATTGGCGCCAAGCGGATGAGCCAGTGATTGCCGGTAATTGCTATAGCTACCGTATTGTGTTGTGTGCGAATAGGTATAAGGCCTCACCATGTTGGCTTCCAGTTGGAGATCAAGATTAGAGACGCCCAAGGCATCAATATATTTTAAGCCACCCTGCAGCGCATATTTATTAGCCCACCAACCATTGCCAGCCATAATTTCATCGAGTACAAATTCATCCAGCACAGCCTGACCATAAAGAGAAACACC
>JANOUH010000094.1:0-4033 GCA_031416795.1 Cytophagales bacterium
ATAAAAATTACACTTCATTCCCTTAATATCCTTTACGATTTTACTATTGAGTGCAGCTCCGCCAATCAATGCAATTTTTATTTGATTGAGTTTCTTCGAATCTGGGGATCTAAGAATGGTTTCAAGTTGAAGAGGCACGAATGCGGTGAAATCAATGGAAGTTCCTTCTTCAATTTTTTCTAATGGATTTGAAGATGGCTCTACGATGATCATGTTCATCCCAACCTCCAGGGATCGAACGATCATCATGATTCCAGCTATGTACCGTGTATCAAGGCAGACGAGTGCGGTATTGTCTTTCTTAAGTCCGAGAGCTTTGGCCGTAAGATTGGCACTGGCTTGTAGTTGATCACGTGTAACGGAAATCTTTTTTGGAGTGCCTGTTGATCCGGATGTTTGAAGCTCAAATCGTTCTTTTCCCTGTATCCATTCACGACAGAAATCAAGTGCTGACTTTTCGAAATCGGTTAATGAAGCAGTATAATTTCCTTTTTTTATTTCTTCTAAAAGAAAACGATCATTACCCAATTCGACCCATTGCTCTTGCATCCGTTTAGTGTACGGTTAAGGAAACTTAGGAAACTTCGAAAAGTCGGGTTCTCTTTTTTCAAGAAATGAATTCTTTCCTTCTTTTGCTTCTTCACTTAAGTAATAAAGTAGGGTTGCGTTACCAGCGAGTTCTTGTATTCCTGCCTGGCCATCGAGTTCAGCATTGAATGAACTCTTCAACATCCGTATCGCGAGAGGACTCTTTTTTAATATCTTTTTTGCCCAGGCAACATAGGTCTCCTCAAGTTTGTCCAACGGTACAACTTTATTCACTAATCCCATATCAAGCGCTTCTTGTGCATCATATTGATCACACAAGAACCAGATCTCTCTCGCTTTTTTCTGTCCAACAACTCGTGCAAGATAGGAAGCGCCAAAACCTCCATCGAAACTTCCCACCTTAGGGCC
Organism: Cytophagales bacterium; assembly: GCA_031416795.1. Lineage (GTDB taxonomy): Bacteria > Bacteroidota > Bacteroidia > Cytophagales > Cyclobacteriaceae > ELB16-189. Next base: position 958 of record JANOUH010000094.1, read on the forward strand.
GGTTTGACCGAAACGTGCATTCTCGGCCGCAATCGAAAGATCACATACAACATGCAATACATGGCCACCACCAATTGCCCAACCAGCCACTGCTGCAATGACTGGCTTAGAACTGGAACGAATCATTTTTTGAAGATCCAATACATTCAAGCGAGGTACGGTGTCATTACCAACATAACCTCCATGACCGCGCACGCTCTGATCTCCACCACTGCAAAACGCTTTACCGCCTTCGCCTGTGAGAATAATCACGCCTACTTCCTGATCTTCACGACAGAGATACATCGCATCAATCATCTCTTGCACAGTAAGAGGAGTGAATGCATTGTGCTTCTCAGGTCGGTTGATACTAATGCGTGCTATGCCTTCGTATTTGTGAAAAAGAATTTCTTTATATTCTTTAACTTGTTTCCAATCGTAATTAAGTTTCATAACCTTTTTTTATAGTGTTCTTGAATTGTTCAAATATTTCCCGTGCGGTATTTTGATCACTAATGATCTCTAAGATTTTTGTGCGGCCTTCAAATTGAAAGAAATCTTTCAGGGTGGTTTTTATTTTTTTAAAGGTATCAATTTTAAAATAATCGAAACCGAATTCAGCCGCTAAATGTGATGCAGTTAGTTTCTGGTCTGTGATGAAGTATTCGTCTCGTTCGTCCAAACTTCCAGGGCCATCAATTAAATTAAAAATTACACCACCATGATTATTGATCACGACCACATGAAAATTTTGCAAAGGATACTGATGCCAGAATGCATTGCGATCATAAAAGAAAGCCATATCACCCGTAATCAAAATATTGGGCACCTGACTGCTTAAAGCATGTCCGGCAGCGGTACTCGTACATCCGTCAATGCCACTGGTGCCACGATTTGAAAAAACATGTTGCCCCTTACTTTTTTCAACGAGTCCGATGAAGTTAACATACCGAACCGACATGCTGTTGGCTAAATGCAAATTACATCGGGCAGGAAGAGCATCTATTATTTCTTTTAAAACATGAAACTCTGTAAAGCGGGGTTCGCTGAAATATTTTTTTATTGAACGCCTTGTTCTGCTTTCTTCGGCAACCCATAGACGAGCATAGTTCTCTTTCTTTTGGTACTGAAAGGGCTCAATTTTTTCCGGAGTTTGCAGGCTTTCAAAAAAGTTTTGCGTTGAACAATGAATCAAGCGGGTTAACGATTGAAAGGGGTCTGCTGTAATTCCATTAGGTTGTATGTGCCAGTGTTCTATCGGTTTGTATTTGCGAATGAACTGCTTGAGATTTTTTGATATGACCGATTTACCGAATGTGATTAAAAGTTCAGGGGCGAGTGATTGCTTAACCGTGTCTCCGCACTGCCCTAAAAATGTGTCGACAAGACGAACGGTTTCAGGCAAGGAGTGAAGGTTGGAGATTACATCGCCAACCAGAGCAGCATGATGATTTTTACAAAATCTGGCAATGCTCTTATTTTGAGCTTCATGAACATGTTGCTGACCACCAATCACTACTATTTTTGTGTATTTGGACAACGACTTATCTAACGCAGCCTTGTCAGGCTGTGTTAATTCGCATGATGATGGCGTTACTCTTACAATTTTTTTAACTTTTGAGAAGCTGATTGTTTCACCTTTGGCAGGATACAAAGGTTCTCGCAGAGGTACATTGATGTGCACCGGCCCCTTTGGGAATTCTTGCGATAAAGTAATCGCTTCATTAACGATGCGGTGAATGTGCCAGACAGCATCTGCGTGATCATACTCCTGCGGCAGAGTATAGGATTTTTTCACATGCGCACCGAAGATATTGGTTTGACGAATCGTTTGTCCATCCCATTGATCAATCCATTCTGCAGGCCGGTCTGCAGTGAAAATGAGCAATGGTATTTCCTGAAAGAATGCTTCGGCAATAGCGGGCGCGAAGTTATAGGAAGCCGATCCGGATGTACACACTACGCTTACTGGTGATTGAGTTTGTTGAGCAATACCAAGTGCCACAAAACAAGCGCTACGTTCATCACTGAATGTTCTGCAGGTGATATCGGGATGCCTTGTAAAGGCTAACGTAAGTGGTGCACAGCGCGAGCCCGGGCAAACAACAGAATGAGTCACTCCCTGTTGTGCACATAGTTCAGCGATATCGTAAATAGGTTGTAGACGCAACGTGTAATTGATCTTAAGCGATAAGTAAGTTCTGAAGGTTCTGCATTTTCATTTCCGTCTCCTCAAATTCTTTTTGTGGATTTGAATCAATCGTAACTCCGGCACCGGCATACAACCTTACACTATGTTCAAACACCTGCATGCAGCGAAGATTAACAAATATCTGACTTTCATTATTAATTTGAACAGGACCTAAAAATCCGCTATAAAATTCACGGTTATACCCTTCATTCATTTTCAGAAAGGAATAGGCATTTTCGAATGGCATGCCACACACGGCTGATGTAGGATGAAGAAGTTTGAGCATCACCGATCCCAGCTGTGGGAAGTTGGTTGCCGCCATGTCTACATCATAAATTGTCTTTAAATGCATGACGTTTCCTGCAATCATGGTTCGCGGTCCGTGTTCTTCATATTCGCGGAGCCTGATTTTTTTAAAGCAATTGATAATATAACGGCAAACCAATGCCTGTTCTTCAATTTCTTTCTGTGTCCAGGCAACTGATTTTAAATCGATATCGGGCGAATAGGGTTGAGTTCCTGCCAACGCTAACGTTTTGAATTTGGTTTGATCGGTAACACTCACCAGCAGCTCAGGGGTAGCCCCTAACCAGGTTCCGGTTTGCGGGGACGACACCAGGGATACCAGAGCCTGTGGATGTTTTTCACAAAGCGTTTCGAAGGCTTTTAACAAATCAAACTCATCGGTGACGGCAATGTCTTTGAATCGAGATGGAACTACTTTTTCGATTTGACCTTCAGAAATTTCCTGAAGTCCTTTATTGACCAGATCAATGTAATCGAATGGTTGGTGATATGGTTTTGTTAATCGGTGAAACCCGGAATTTTTAGGTTGTTTATTGATATAAGATTTACCCTCCGGAATTGTTTCCGATTGAGGTCCCTTTGTTAATGATTCATCATCGA
>JANOUH010000095.1:0-13864 GCA_031416795.1 Cytophagales bacterium
CAATAAACCCTTAGCTTGTTCATTCAACGGCACGTAAATATGCTTACCTGTTTTGTTGGTTCTCAGCTTCACACGTCCGTCCTCAATATTTTCGGCACTGAAGGCCTTCTTATCTCCCAGGCGTATGCCTGTGTAGCAGCAAAACAGAAAATGCCTTAAGGTATTTTTTACAGCATCGGTAACTTTGATCAGCTCACCCTGATCATTGGTTACCTGATCGGCCAATAGTTTGTGCAGGAGTAGGAGATCCTCTTTGGTTAGCCATTCTCGTAGCGTGTCCTCCTTCTTCAGCTTAAAATTGGCAAACGGGTTGCCCTTTGCCATACCCTTGATCACGGCAATGCGATAAAACTTTTTGATCATGGCAAAATCCTGATAGTAGCCATTGGCCCTTCTCTTCTTCACAGTCACCAGGTCATATTTGTACGTGCTCAGAAAGTCGTAGTTGATCGAATTAATAGGGATGGATGATTTATACCGTTTCAGAGCGTTGATCCGATCCTCGTAGCCCTCATACGTTCTGGCGCTGATCAATCCTCTCATATTCTTCAGCTCACTTTCGGCAAAGGCAATAAAGTCGTCATCGTTGTTATTCAGATACCGCGATTCAATCATGGCAAATGTTGGTTCAACGTGATCGTTGATCAGATTGATAATGATATCATCAATGGCCGTCATCTGCCTTTTAAAGTAGGCATTGAGTTTTATACTATTGTCGGCACCCCTAAGCACCAGGCCCGTGGCGTTGTCAAAATGTTTAGGTTTGAGGTAGCGTTTTGTGGCGATATACTTCCGGTCACGTCCTTTGGCAAGCACGTAATAGATGGGTGCAGTTCCGTCTGCACGAAGTTTATCCGTGCGTTGGTAGAGTCTAATGGTTATCAAATTTTTCCCCGAAGTTGTGTTCCTGATACCAGGTAACGCAGGGGTAACCCCCATAGTACCGTTAACCCATATCAGGCACGTTTTATCGGTACTAAATAAAGCAAAAAAACCCGTAATCTGTTACAATTACGGGCTTTTAAGCTCCTCCTTTTGGACTTGAACCAAAGACCCTCTGATTAACAGTCAGATGCTCTAACCAGCTGAGCTAAGGAGGAATTTGGTGTGCAAAAGTACAGGATTGCGGTTCAATTATCCAAATCAGGTTGAAAATTTATAAAACAAATGCGCTTCTATGAAGAGTATTGGAAAATTGAATCATTTAATTAACTTTGAATCACAAAGTACTTTTTATGAAACAAAGCCAGACGTATCAAAAAGACATAGAATCCATCCGGCAATTGATGGAACGGTCTGTGAAGTTCTTATCGCTCAGTGGTTTGTCAGGAATTTTGGCTGGCATATATGCCTTAATAGGTGCAGCGGTGGCCTACATCATTATTTACTATCCTGATAGTCCTTTAGAGTACAGAAGGCAATCAGTAAATGAGTTTACCATTATTTCGAAACTATTGGCAATCGCCATGGGCGTATTGGTAGTTTCATTAATCACCGGATATAAATTGGCCTCCGGCAAGGCAAAGAAGCTGGGAGTGAAAGTTTGGGACACTACAAGTAAACGATTAACAATCAATTTAGCTGTTCCACTGGTGGCTGGTGGTTTATTCATTTTGATCTTATTGAGCAATGGTCACTATGGTGTAGCCGCGCCAGCTTGCCTGGTTTTTTATGGGCTGGCCCTGATGAATGCGAGCCAGAATTTATTTGATGAAGTTCGCTACCTCGGTTATTTAGAAATTGTGTTAGGTCTTATAGCGGCAATAATACCCGGCTTCGGATTATTTTTCTGGGCCATGGGATTTGGCGTACTCCATATTATTTATGGTGCAGTGATGTTTAAGAGATACGACCAATGAAAAATCCGTTTGAAAATTTAGACAAAACGCTTGAGCATCGGCTTCGGTTACAGATCATTTCGGTTTTAGTCGCTAATGAGTCATATGATTTTAATGCGCTCAAAGAATTATTAGAAGCAACCGATGGCAATCTGGCTACGCACCTCAAAGCATTGGAGCGAGAAAAATACATTTCGGTGAACAAGTCTTTTATTGATAGAAAACCCAATACCCGATACAAAGTTACGGAGCGAGGACGCACTGCTTTTAAAAAGCACCTCGATGCGTTGGAAGAGTTAATTAAACAACAGAAAAGATAATTTTTTTGCTCATCAACTTTTAAATACAAAGTACTTTTAACAAAACAATTATGGAAACAAACACAACACACAACCTCATCGAACGCTTTAATCAATGGATCACCGAGTCCGTCATGATTAAATTATTTTCTATCGGCTTCCTGATTCTTATTTTGATGATTCCAGCTTCGTGGATCGAACGCCTCATTGGTGAACGACAATCCCGCGCTGCCGATGTGGTGCGCGAAGTCTCCGACAAGTGGTCGGGAAGTCAGACATTATCCGGTCCTGTATTAGTAATTCCGTTTACAAAAATTGAAAAGATTAAACGGTGGGATAACGGAAAGCAAATGGAAGACGTCATGGAAACAAAACACAAGGCCTACTTTCTTCCAGAAAATTTTACGGCTACTGGCAAAGTAAAGCCGCAGGTATTGCATCGCGGCATCTTTGATGTGGCCGTGTATGAATCTGAGATTTCGATGGATGCACAATTTATTTCTCCTGATTTCACCTCGTGGAGCATTCCGGATGAACAGGTGCATTGGAATGAAGCGTTTTTAGTCAATGGTATTTCTGATCTGCGCGGCATTGATGCTGACCCAATCATTGAAAGTGCATCAAAGAAGTTTGTGGCAGAGCCATCGAGCAATATCGGTATTCAGAGTAATCAGTTTGTCGCTAACCAGGTTTTAGATGAAGTGCAGCCAAAGGATACGCAGAACATTCCATTAACCAGTGGCATTGTGGTGCCGCTCAACTGGAAAAGTCGTGAGGATTTTACGAATCGTTTCACCGTGAGGTTGAGTTTGAAAGGAAGTGAAAGTCTCTACTTTGTGCCAGTCGGAAAATCCACGCAAGTGAATTTAACAGGTCCATGGTCTTCACCCAGCTTTGAAGGTAAGCTTTTACCAGCAGAGCGCTCCATCGATGATACTGGATTTTCTGCGATGTGGAAAGTGCTATCCTTTAACCGTCCCTTTTCGCAAAAATGGATTGACAATGAACAATCGCTTGGCGGCTCAGAGTTTGGGGTGCGACTATTAATTCCTGCCGATCAATATCAAAAAAGTACACGCACTGCCAAATATGATGAACTCATTATTATCCTGGCGTTCACAGCGTTGTTCCTGGTAGAGATTACAAGCAAAATTAAAATTCATCCGTTTCAATATATCTTAATTGGTGTGGCACTCATTATCTACTACACGCTTTTACTTTCGCTATCAGAACACGTTGGTTACAATGCGGCATATGCGATTTCCTCGATGGCTACTGTTACCTTAGTGAGTGTTTATGCATCCACTTTTTTAGGACGAAGGCAGACCTCTCTTTTATTTACTGGCCTGATGACCTTTTTCTATGTGTTCATTTATGTCATTATTCAGGCAGAGGATTTTTCCTTACTGATCGGAAGTGTCGGATTGTTCCTGATCGTTGGCATTCTGATGTATTTCTCCAGAAATATAAAGTGGTATAAGGAATAAGCGATAGGATAATATTTATTTTTTTGAATCGAAAAAGGACCTTTACGGAGGTCTTTTTTTTTGTTAAGAATAAATGAAGTTATTAATACGGCAGTAGTTATTTGATACTACTCTGCTAATTTGCCCTGATCAACTCTTGACCAATGAAAGCTACGCTGTTTATCGCTATTTTATTTCTAGCCTCCTGCACAATCAAGGAATCAAAATCTCCAACATATTGGATCGCCAATGCACCCGCAGGCGATCAATTCACCGAAGTGAACCGCGCGGGAACAACATGGCCGATAATGATCTTGCTTTAGGAAGAGTGGTTGAATACTTAAGTCACTTGCCGCAATGGAAAAACATGATGATTGTGGTTATGGAAGATGATGCACAAGGCGGCAGAGATCACATTGATGTGCATCGCAGTTTGTTGATGATCATTTCTCCGTATGCAAAAAAGAATTTCAGCAGCCATCAGCATTATAGTTTTGGTTCTGTGTTCAAAACATTCTGGAATGTGCTTGGCGTTCCTTATCTCAACCAATATGATTTTGGTGCAAATGATATGGGTGATTGTTTTACAGCTACACCAGACTTCACTCCTTATAAAGCTGTTGCAGTGGATCCCAGGATTTTTGATCCGCAAAAAGCGCTGGATCCTTTCGATGAGAAATTTGATTGGGAAGCATTAAAGGAATCACCCAAATTGGATGATCCGGATCAGATCAAGAAAGCGAGAGAAAAAGACAAGCGACAGGAAGTGAATCATTGATTCGGTAGACTTTAGACTCAATGTGGAAGGTAATGGAGTGGAGGTAGGATGGTATAAAATTTTCGCGAGATGATTTTTTCTTGAACCACGAAGGCACAAAGCCACTAAGATTCACAAAGTTCTTGGTGTTACTTTGTGCCCTTCGTGGCTTTGTGGTTTAAAATTTCTGCTCTATTATTCTTTATCCAAAAAAGGATAGCGATAATCAGTAGGCGTTACAAATGTTTCTTTGATTGTTCTCATAGAAACCCAACGCAACAAATTCACTTTCGCTCCGGCCTTATCATTCGTGCCTGATCCGCGCGCGCCACCAAATGGTTGTTGACCTACCACAGCGCCAGTCGGTTTATCATTGATATAGAAGTTACCTGCAGCGTTAACTAGTTTCCTCGTAGCCAATTCTACCGCATAGCGATCTTTTGCGATGATAGAACCAGTGAGTGCGTAAGGTGAAGTGCTGTCGACCAATTCGAGTGTTTGTTCAAAATTATCTTCGTGATAAACGTACACCGTTAACACAGGTCCGAATATTTCTTCACACATGGTAAGCGAAGATGCATCTTTACTAACAATCACCGTAGGCTCAATGAAGTATCCTTTTGATTTATCATACTTACCACCGGCAATAATTTCGTTCATCGGATTCTGACGTGCCTGCTCAATATAACCAGTGATCGAGTTGAAGGCTTTCTCATCAATGACTGCGTTGATAAAATTGCTGAAATCTTCTGTGGGGCCCATCTTGAAGCTTTTTAAATCTTCAATCAGGTATTTTTTAACATCCTCCCAAAGATTAGATGGGATATAGCAACGTGAAGCCGCAGAACATTTTTGCCCCTGATATTCAAAAGCACCACGCGCCATAGCGGTAGAAACTTCTTTTGCGTTGGCACTCTTGTGCACCATGATGAAATCTTTTCCACCAGTTTCTCCTACGATGCGAGGATAGGAGCGATACTTATGAATATTGTTGCCAATCGTTTTCCACATTCCCTGAAACACGCCTGTGCTTCCAGTGAAATGAATACCAGCAAAATCGCGGTGATTGAAAATCACTTCGCCTGCGTCAGGTCCTGTTACATAGACAAGATTAATTACGCCAGCGGGCAAGCCAGCCTCTTTCAACACTTGCATAATTACATTGGCCGCATAGATCTGGGTGTTGGCCGGTTTCCATACTACAGTGTTGCCCATCAAGGCCGCACTTGTAGGAAGATTTCCCGCAATAGCGGTGAAGTTGAAAGGTGTCAGTGCAAACACGAAACCTTCTAAGGGTCTGTATTCAATTCGATTCCATACTCCGGGCGATGATTCAGGCTGGTCGCGATAAATTTCACCCATGAAGTGCACGTTGAATCTCAGGAAATCAATCAACTCACACGCTGCATCAATCTCCGCCTGAAAGGCATTCTTAGATTGGCCCAACATGGTGGCCGCATTTATTTTGTAGCGGTATGGGCCTGCGAGTAAGTCGGCAGCTTTTAAAAATATGCTTGCGCGATTTTCCCAACTTAGGTTTGCCCACAATTCTTTAGCAGCCAATGCAGCATTGATCGATTGCTCCACATGGCTTTTATCACCTTCATGAAAATAGCCAAGCACATGCTGATGATCATGAGGTGGTGATAATTTTTTCTTACTGTCGGTGCGCACTTCTTCGGCTCCGATGTACATCGGGATGTCCAAAACAGTTGCTCGCGCCTCAGCCAATGCTTTTTTTAATGCAGCGCGTTCTTTACTGCCAGGGGCGTAAGATAATACGGGTTCGTTTTTAGGTACGGGTATGTGAAAAAATCCGGTAGACATATGGTTAATTTTTTATGAATCTTAGGAAGTCCAAAAATAAGTATTAAGTCGGGTTTAAAGAATATCCAGAAGTTGTTTCAGGTCATGAATTTCGTACTGCGGCTTTCCTTCGTGTATGATTTTATTGGGATTGAAAAACACCGTGTCCACAGAAGCATTGTGCGCACCTCCAATATCCGTAAGCAGGTTGTCGCCAATCATCACTGCTTCATGCGATTGAAAACCGCTTTCGTTCAGCGCAAACTCAAAAATTTCTTTTGCGGGTTTTTTGTGACCTGCACGTGCTGAGGTAACCACATTTTTAAAATAGGGTGTAAGGCCGGATGCATTTAGTTTTGTGTATTGAATTTCTTCAAAACCATTAGTTACAATGGTCATCGGATATCGATCTTTAAGATAATCTAAAACCTCCATGGCATTGGGCATCAACCTGGATTTCTTTGGTGAATGGGCTACGTATTCATCAGAGAGAGTAAGCGATAAATCAACATCATCTATTCCCAGTTTTGATAGAATGCCATGAAAGCGCTCGAAGCGGATGGCATCACGCCCTATTATTCCGAGATCATATTGTTCCCACAACTTGGTATTGATTTCAATAAACGTTTCGTGGAAAACGGAAAAGGAAGAAATACCTTTTTGCTGAAGTTGGTAGTCTTGGTAAAGTTCCTGTAAAGTTTCGCTTGAGTTGGTATCATAATCCCAAAGAGTATGATCCAGATCGAAGAGAATGCAACGGTATGATTTCATGAAAGATGGCTAAGCGGTTTTATCTGTAATTTGTTAAGTGACAACTCGCGATTGCTGTAAAGGGTTTCGAATACCTGCTGGTCTTTTTGCAGGATGGGATCCTTTCGCAGGAATTGAAAAATTTGTCTGGTAATATCAAATACCTCATCCTTGAGTTGGTAGAAGACCCATTGATTGAATTTGCGCGAGGTGAGAATGCCGGAATTTTTGAGGTACAAAAGGTGTCTCGAAGTCTTGGTTTGAGTGAATTCAAGAATATGTTCCAGGTCTGTAATACACATTTCGCCATTGGTAAGAATGAGGTTTAAAATGCGCAATCGTGAGGTATCTGAACAAGCCAGGAAAATCTGTGCACCCAAATCAATATTAAAATGTTTTAACCGCATACAAGGTTCTTGAAACCACCGTTTTACAGGCCGTGCAAGATAGTAAAAACCGTTGGTGGAGTTAGGTATTTTGTATTAGGCTTAAATGCATTGAATCTATATCTTTGAAAATAAATCTTGAATTGTGAGGAAAATTACGGTTCTGTTATTGTGTGTGGCCGCTCTCTTGGTGTTCTCAGCAAGCTGCTTGAAGGCCCAAAGTAAAAGGCGAATCATACAGTTATCAGGCATTGTTAGCGACAGCACGCAAGTATTGCCGGGTGTGCACGTATATGTGCCAAAAGCTGGGCGAGGTACCAGCACTAACCCGGCCGGTTTCTTTTCGATGCCCGTTTTGGAAGGTGACAGTATTGTCATTAGCTCGATAGGGTATAAGCGCCAACATTATATTATACCCCACAAAGCCAACGATTTTTTAACCATTATCGTGGAGATGGTTAGCGATGTTACGTACCTGAAGGAGGTGCAGATCATGCCTTTCCCCACCGAAGAAGTTTTTAAAGAAGCCGTGTTGGCCCTCAATGTTCCTATGGACGAGCGGGGCTATGACAGAAGAAATCTGAATGCAGAACTTTTGGCTTTAATGATGCGCACTACACCTATGGATGGTGCCGGCAACTATAAATATTATATGGATCAGTGGTCAACATCCGCTCAGGATAAATTCCAACCACGCACTAATCCGTTCTTAAACCCATTTAACTGGGCAAGATTTGTCAGAGATCTGAAGGCAAATAAGAAATAGTTTTAAGTCGAGATGAGAGGATTCGAACCTCCGGCCTCCACGTCCCTAACGTGATGCGCTAACCGGGCTGCGCTACATCTCGAAAATACAGGGCGCAAAAGTAATAAAAATCAGATTAGCACAAACTCAATTTTTTTATAGCGTACCGTAATTCACTCCAGTGGCAATTGCGAAGGTAAATGCCCGGTAAGACAAACTAGACAACGTAAAAAAAACTTGTTGAAAGAAAGTCAGAAGTATCTACGCCAGATGTGAACATCGGAAGAGGCATCGTAAATTTCGGAAACACCAGGTATTCAGAAAATAATACAGCACCAAAACCAACACCCATGAGCAGTAACAAAAAAAATCTCACTCCCTTTCAAAACGAAAATGCACAGAGCGGATTTAAGGATGAAAAGGGCGAAGTAGTAATTGCCGCCCAATATGATCGTGTTTATCCGTTTAGCGAAGGTCTGGCCCGCGTGAGAAAAGGTGGTTTGTGGGGTTACATCGATGAAGATGGAAGAGCCGTGATAGAAATCCAATTTGATGAAGCCAAAGATTTTGCCGGAGGACTGGCACAGGTGCGACTTAGCGCAAAGGAGTACCTTATTAACTATAACGGCCAGGATTTTATGGAAACCATACAAACGTCCCAGTTTAGTGGCATAAGGGGCATCATGGCCATTATGGTAAACAACAAATGGGGACTTATTGAAGAAGCAACAGGCAAACAACTCGCACCGTGCAAATATGAAAAGATAGCTTACTTTGCTGAAGGGAGAGATCTGTGCTGGGTGGTGCTTAACAACTTAGTGGGTTTTGTTGACAAAACCGGGAATGAAGCTATCGCTCCGAAGTATAATGCTACCAATCATTTTTACGAGGGTATTTGTGCAGTAAACCTTGGCGCCACAGCCACGCTGAACCAGTCACCTGCTGGTGGTAAGTGGGGCTATATTGACATGACGGGAAATGAAATCGTGCCTCCAAAATACGATGAGGTGTCAACCTGGTTCAACCATGGATTAGGGTTGGTGAAGCTCAACGGCAACTGGGGCGCTATTGACAAAACCGGTAAAGTTATAGTGCCCATACACTATGACGAGATGGACGAATTTCCCTCGAGGGGCGAGGCCATTGCCTCCGTAAAGCTTGATGGCAAATATGGATTCGTTAACAGTATGGGTAAGGAAATTTTTCCCTGTAATTCCGAAAGGAAAACTCTTTGGAACGACTACAGAGGATCAGTGGTTGTGAACGGCAGGGCTTTTTGGATTGATGCTAACGGAGATGAAATTAAATAAGGACCTCATCTCTGTTTCGGTTGCATGTGGTGAAGAACACCAACAAGGGCCAGGGTGCTGATTACAACTTAGTCCAATCTGAAATTTGCTTTCAGGAGCTCTTCAATGCTGCATCAAGCCTTTCGGTAATATACTCCTGCTCTATTTTCGATAAGCCCGAATTTCTTTCTTTTATCTCCGCATTGATTTTAGCAAGCTCTTCAATTTCTACTGTTGCGAATCGATGCTCTTCTACTTTTAAAAGGTTATCATAAGGTCCCTTCCCGGATATCAGCTTAACAAAAACCGGTGCTGTTTCTAACATGATGAACAACAAAATGATAAACCACTCGGCCCACCACATAGCATTGTTATGTTGGGTTAGCCGGCTCATGGCTTCAATGCGTGCAGCCGGGCCGTTTACTTTAATATTTTCGATGGCCGCAATTTCGGATGTCAGCGTGGAATCGTTTTTATAAACTCTTTTTTCTAAAGAAGCAACTCGGTTTTCATTATCGATTTTAAGTTGAGCCAATTCTTTTTCAGCAGCTTCGGCATTGGCTTGCTTGATTTTATAGATGGGGCCAAGATTTTTTTTCTTACTTCCTCCGGTACCATCGGCTTCTTCACGAGCAATACGAAGCAGGTCATCACGTTGCACTGTTTTGGCTTGTACCTCTTGCTTTAGTACGGTGATCTCAGATTTTAAACTATCCTGAGTTGTAGTAAATCGCACCTTCACTTCGGCTTCCTGCCTGGCGCGCTGTTGCTGATCCATAACAATCAGCTCACCATTGATTTCTTTCTCAAATATTTTCAATTCCAGCGGTTTGGCAATTACGATAGAAATAAGAATGGCCAATAAAATCCTGGGTACTGCCATCAGGAGTTCTCTTCTAAACTTACCTTCCTTGCGCATACTCGAAACGATAAAGCGATCGAGATTGAAAATAAGCAAGCCCCACACTAAGCCAATTACTACTGATATCCAGACATTGTCAAATGCGGTATACATAGCGTAGCCACCCGCCAGTGCGGCAAACAAACCAGTAAAGAATACCGTGGCGCCAATGCCAACATACTTACTTTTTTCGGTAGGGCATTTTTTTAGAATGGTGATGTCCGCTCCGGAGCATAACCAGAAAAAGGATGTTACTTGTTGCATGATTCAGCTAACGGGCCTGTGATTTGAATATTGCATCGATCGGGTCAATTTGTATGCCATTATCCAGATGATGGGTTTCAATTAAATTTCTATTGTGCACTGATTTGATCTGTGCACTAATGAACACGAGGGTGTTCAATTGTGAGTTTGTCCGGACTGTTTTTAGTGATAAAAACCAATCGGATTGCATCAATTAAATGGTATATTGCTTTGTAGGAATGAAGTAAAAAAATGATTTATGAGAATAGTATACTTGTTCATTTTTATGGCAATTGGGTGTCGCCCATCAAACAAAATTGGAGAACTGGTGGGTATGCCTAGTCATAGACCGCTGGAAGGAACGGTTTGGGTGCTTGAGGAGCTCAATGGAAAAGTCATTAACGCGGTGGTAGATCAAAAGTCTCCCTTTGTTTTCTATTATAAGGAAGGTAAAACGGTAAGGGGGTTTGCAGGGTGTAACTCATTTACCGGTACCTTTACCAAAGACGGTTCAGTGGTTAGCGCCAAGCTGGCATCAACGCGAATGTTTTGCGAAGGTAAGATGGATTTAGAAAGTGAGTTCATGAATGTTCTTGGTGCATCCTATAAATTCCTTATCGAAGAGAATCATTTGTTTTTAAAGAACAAGGGCACGGTAGTAGCAGAATTCCATGCTGAAGTGAAAACATCTTACTAACCCATTTCCGGTTTGTTATCTCAAATAGTTTAGTTACTACGGTTTATGAAAAAAATATTTCTGCTTCTGCTATTGATAAAAGTAAGCACAACATTTTCTCAGAATTCAATGGTGATCAATGCCGATCTCGGAAAGGAAAAAATAAGTAAACATATCTATGGTCACTTCTCAGAACACTTGGGTCGGTGTATTTATGGTGGCTTTTATGTTGGCGAGAACAACACGAAAATTGCTAACACGCAAGGCGTGCGCAATGATGTAGTAGATGCCTTGAAAAAATTAAAAGTCCCTAACCTACGCTGGCCGGGCGGCTGTTTTGCAGATACCTATCATTGGAAAGACGGAGTAGGACCAAAAAAAGATAGACCTACGATTGTCAACACCTGGTGGGGTGGAGTTACCGAAGACAATAGTTATGGCACACATGATTTTTTAAATATGTGCGAACTAATCGGTGCCGAGCCATACCTGTCGGCTAATGTAGGCAGCGGCACCGTTCAGGAAGTATCGGAATGGATTCAATACACAAACTTTGGTGGTGTTAGCCCCATGTCGAACTGGCGCAAAGAAAACGGGAGGGATAAACCATGGGATGTAAAGTATTGGGGCGTTGGAAATGAAGCATGGGGATGTGGTGGTAATATGACGGCTGAGTACTATGCCAACATCTATCGGCAATATGCCACCTTCATGACCGACTGGAGCAACAGCGGCAAACTTTTCAGGATAGCTTCCGGAGCCAGCTCATCCGATTATCATTGGACAGAAGTACTCATGCGCGATATTCCTCATTCGATGCTGGAAGGCGTTGCTTTGCATCACTATTCAGTAATCGATTGGAATAAGAAGGGTTCTGCAAAGGATTTTGATGAGCAGCAGTATTTTCAAATCATGCAGAAAGCATTGCTTATGGATGAGTTGATCATCAAGCATTCAAACATTATGGATAAATATGATCCAGCCAAAAAAGTAGCACTGGTAGTGGATGAGTGGGGAGGATGGTATGATGTAGAACCAGGAACCAACCCCGGTTTCTTGTATCAGCAAAATACCATGCGCGATGCAATATTGGCCGGAGCCACATTGAATATTTTCCATAATCACAGTGATCGTGTGCGCATGGCTAACCTGGCGCAGACGGTGAATGTGTTGCAGGCTGTTGTGCTTACCGAAGAGGAGAAGATGCTGCTTACGCCCACCTATCACGTCATGGAAATGAATAATGTGCATCAGGATGCTACTCTCTTGCCGGTGGAGTTGAAATGCAATCAATATACTTTTGGTAATGAAAAATTACCTGCGGTTTCAGCATCAGCCTCACGTGATAGCCAGGGACTCACTCATATTTCTTTGGTGAATATTGATTCAAAAAATAGTCAGGAAATAGCCATCGATTTGCGTGGTGCGAAGTACACTTCTGTAACGGGCCGCATTTTAACCAGCGATAAATTGCAAGATCACAACTCATTTGATGCTCCTCAAAAAGTAAAGCCAACAACATTTAAGCAGCTAACAATGAGTAATAATTCACTCAAGGTTACGCTGCCAGCTCATTCTGTTGTCGTGCTGGAATTAAAATAGAAGTTGATTAGCGGTTATATTCCGACAACCAGTGAAATTGTTTTTCAGCTAACTGAAAGTGTCTGCGGCTTTTGACCAGTTCAACATATACCGAATCATTTCTGATTTTAGCCCACAGTCTAATCCTGTTTTGATCAGGCAGTTCAAAACGGCTATTAAAAAGAAACGTGCTATCACCAGTTACGGATCGTTTAATAAATGACATGGTGTGGGTCACTGAATCGAGCTCATAATTAAAATAACCTCTGTGATAGCGCTGTCGGAATAATGTGTCGGTAGAATTAATACTGCCCATTCCATTTTTTTCAAAAATTACATCTTTCCAGACCAGGGTGTCATTTGCTAAAATGGGCACAGTGTCACGATTGATAACAAATGTTTTTACATCATACATTCCTGCTGATATCGGTTTGATTTCACCGGTCGAAATAGCAGCAGTGTAACGTTGGTAAGAATTAATAAATGGCATAATGGCTGTCATCACAACAAATCCGGATTTGAGCGCTATTCTTCCATAGCGAAGCCATTTTTCAGGGAAGCTAATCTGATAGCTATAGGAGGGAGAAACGGGTTGATTCAGTATAAAGAATTGTAACAGACGTTTCGCATCATATGTCAAAAGGAATAGACTATAAAATAGCAGATGCATCGAAAATAATTTCACGGGTATGTCAAAACTCAGATTGAGCATGACCACATTGGCAAACACACCAACAGCAAAGCATAATCCCAGGGTCACCGTTGTGCGGTTAAGTAAAAGTAATCCCGCCAGCACTTCCATCACCCCAGAAAAAATCTGGTAGGGCTCGGAGTATCCAATAAACATCCAAGACAATCGCATAGGTAAAAAATCACCCAATGGGGTTGCCAGTTGACTAAGGTTGGGGAAAATCATTTGCAGGGCAAACAGTTTGATGATGCCGTATCCCAATGCCTGCATGGCAATAAAGTATCTTGCAAGAGTGCGCAGCCAGTAGTCACTTTTAATGTAGTGTGAGCTTTTGCGATCGACAATGCTCCAGATAAGGCATCCCGTCAATGCCAGACACAAATAAAGCCATAGTTGTGTCCACGCATAGGATGTATCACCACTTCCGTTTAATGGG
>JANOUH010000096.1:0-5402 GCA_031416795.1 Cytophagales bacterium
TATCCGAAAAGGAAAAGAAGTTGGTGTAAGAAAAACATTGGGTGCACAACAAGGTCAGCTTGCACTTCAGTATTTAAGCGAAGCGTTTTTATTAACGCTGATTGCTTCGATCATTTCATTAGGTATTGCCGAGATTGCCACACCTGCGTTGGGGCAATTTCTGGAAAAGAATTTGTCGTTATCGAATCTCCATGATCTCACCACCCTCGGGTTTCTTAGTGTATTGATTTTATTGACGGCATTATTTGCAGGCGCTTATCCGGCATTGGTATTATCGAAATTCAATCCGATTGATGCGTTGAAGAGTCGATTCTCAACGCAACAGGATTCATCGGTATCATTAAGAAAGACATTGGTGGTGGTTCAGTTTTTTATTGCCCAGGTGCTGATTATTTGCACACTCGTAGTCGCTTCTCAGATTCGATTTTTTCAAAATAAATCGATGGGCTTCGCGAAAGAAGCAGTTATTAATGTTCCTCTTCCGGATAATAAAGTTGAAACGATTGAGTCACTTCGTACTCGTTTAACTGCAGCAGGAATTAGTGATGTCAGTTTTGCTCTGAGTGCTCCTATGGGTGATTATAATTTCGGAACGGGCATGCATCGTCCTGAAGTAAATGCAGAAGAACGATACAATGTTCGCGTGAAGCCTGTGGATATTCACTATAAAGATGTATATGATTTGAAGTTACTGGCGGGCCGGTGGTTTTACGAAAGCGAAGAAAAAGCTGCCAGTGTTGAAAAGGAAGAAGATCGTCAATATGCGTATGTGATGAATGAGCAAGCCATAAAAGCATTGGGCTTTGCCTCACCGGAGGATGCCATCGGCAAACATGTTACGATAGGTCTTAATGATATTGAAGAGCCTGTGATTGGTGTGGTAAAGGATTTTCATACCACATCTTTACATAAAGATCTTGAGTCGGTAGTGATGTTAAATTTTCCAAGCCTTTATTATGGTGCCGGTGTTAAAATAAATATGGAAAATGCTTCTGCTCAACTTAAAACGGTTGAGGAGGTTTGGACCCAATTATTTCCTGAGTATTTGTATAAGTATACTTTTTTAGATGACTATGTGAATAGGCTTTATCAGGAGGAGAAAAGGATGTTTACCATCATTGAGATATTCGCTGGCATTGCGATATTCATTGGATGCCTTGGATTATTTGGACTTGTTTCCTTCATGGCGAATCAAAAAGTTAAGGAAGTTGCCATTCGCAAAACACTGGGCGCCTCGACAGCGCAAATTGTTCATTTGTTTTCGAAGGAATTTATCTGGTTAGTGATTATTGCTTTTGTGTTGGCTGCACCGGCTGCCTGGTATGCGATGCAATTGTGGCTTTCGGAATTTGCTTTTAAAGTAGATGTGAGCTGGATGGTTTTTGTTGCGGGAATACTTTTCACGCTTATCATTTCATTTGTCACGGTGGGTTACCGATCTATGCGTGCGGCTCAATCCAATCCGGTGAATGCATTGAAGAGTGAGTAATGCATGACAATTTAAAATAGCGCCTAAGAACTTTTTTCATTGGTTAAACATCTCTTGATAAATCAATAATCTTTATGCTACGAAATTATTTCAAGTCGGCAATCAGAAATTTATTACACCAGCGTGGCACCACGATGCTTAACATCAGTGGTCTTGCCTTAGGTCTTGGCACGGGATTAATTCTTTTTTTACTGGTTCGCTATCATAATAGTTTCGATACCTATCATACCAACTATGATCGCATTTATCGGGCGAATGTTCAATCGGATGGAAATGATGATAAGAATTATACACCTGGCGTGTATCCGGTATTTGCTGAAGCATTTAAAAGTGAATTTCCAGAAGCGGAAGAGGTCACGTTCATTTCTTATCGTGCTGGAAATTTTATAGTAATTCCGCAAGCGCAAGGCGAGCCAAAGAAGTATGATGAAGAGGCTGGGGTGGGTTATGCACAACCTAATTTATTTAAAGTATTCGATCGCAAGATTTTATGGGGTGACGCTGAGAAGGGATTGGATGAACCCAATGAAGCAATTCTCTCAAAGCGTTTGGCGATTAAGTACTTCGGAAAGGAAGATGCTATAGGACAAGTCCTGAAGTTTGAAGGAAAGGAATTTCGTGTAACTGCGATTATGGATGACTTTCCATCCAATACCGATTTGCCTTTTGATCTTCTTGCTTCGTATGTCACCATCAAAAAGGAAAAAGACGAGAACGGATGGAATGGAATCTGGAGTGATGATCAATGTTATTTCACTGTGAAAGAGGGAAGTTCGATTAGTGATATTGAGGCCAGAGTTCCTGCCTTTGTGACAAAATATCTGGGTGATGAAAGCAAGAACCGCGATCACACCACATTTATATTGCAGCCATTTAATCAAATACATTTTGACGAGCGATTTGGCAACTATAATTATAACACGGTGAGTAGCACGATGCTGCTGTCGCTGAGTATCATAGGGGTTTTCTTATTATTGACAGCCTGCATCAATTTCATCAACTTAACAACAGCCGAAGCGGTAAAGCGATCCAAAGAAGTGGGCATTCGTAAATCATTGGGTAGTTCGCGTGCACAGTTAGTGTTTCAATTTTTAGGAGAGACATTTTTAATTACGTTCATCTCCATCATTGGAGCTGTGGTTATTGCTGAAGTTGGCCTTAGCCTTTTAAATCCGTTTCTTGATTTAAGCCTGACGCTCAATTTTGCCACTGATTTAACTCTGTGGATATTTTTAATGGGCACATTGATCATCGTGTCACTTTTATCAGGATTTTATCCTTCTCTGGTAGTGAGCGGTTTCAATCCGGTCAGCGCATTAAAAAATCAAGTGCGCACCAATCATTCATCTGGATTTAATTTGCGCAGAGGGCTGGTTGTGTTACAGTTTGTTATTTCACAGCTGCTCATTATCGGCACAGTGGTATTGATCAGTCAGATGAATTATATTAACAATAAAGATTTAGGTTTCCGAAAAGATGCGATTATTACATTGCCCATTCCCGAAGAGGAGAAACCTGTGGAAGGCGATGGCGTAAGTAAGATGCGCACGTTGCGTGAAACACTATTGACTGTAGCAGGAGTAGAGTCAACAAGTTTGAGCAGTACACCTCCTTCATCAGGAAGTGTTTCTAATACCGATTTTTATATTGAAGGGGATGAGAAGAATTACGGCACACAGGTAAAACAAATTGATGGCAATTACATTGATCTCTATGGTTTGGAATTGTTGGCCGGTGAAGGTGTAAATGATTCGGATACGGCACAATCATTTGTTGTCAATGAACGATTAGTGCAGGTAGCTGGCTTTAATAGCACTGAAGAGATTATCGGGAAGCGCATACGCATGTGGGGCAAAAATCTGCCGGTAACTGGCGTTGTAAAAAACTTTCACACTGTGTCACTTCAGAATCCTTTAGAAGCCACGATCATGCTTAACCGCATTCGGGGATATGAAACTCTTTCTGTTAAACTAAATCCAAAATCTATCCAGCAAAGTCTTGAACAGATTCAGCAGCATTGGGAAAAAACTTATCCTGAATTTATCTATTCCTACCGATTTGTGGATGATCAGATTCGTGAATTCTATGAAAACGAACAACGCATGTCGGTGATGTTAACGGTATTTACTTCACTCGCTATATTTATTGGTTGCCTGGGATTATTTGGATTGACTGTGTTCATGGCTAATCAAAAAACAAAGGAGATTGGTGTACGAAAAGTATTAGGAGCTTCTGTAGAAAGCATTCTCTTCCTCTTCTCGCGTGAGTTTATAAAATTAATTCTGATTGGGTTTTGCGTAGCAGCCCCGATGGCTTGGTATTTTTCGAATGAATACCTGGATCAATTTGCGTATAAAGTATCCGTTGGTCCTTCTGTCTTCCTGATTGGATTGGCAGTTACATTTACGATTGCTTTAGTCACTGTAGCCTATCGCTCAATACATGCGGCAATGGCAAATCCGGTCAACTCCTTGCGTAGTGAGTAATGATTATTTCCACCACTTGTCCTGAATGACTTGAAGCATTTGAGCGTGCGTCTGGTTGCCGGCACAAAGTTCGCCACCAAAGATGTAGTTAGAGCCGCCTTTGAAATCGGAGACAGTTCCGCCTGCTTGTTGCACGATGAATGTACCACCCGCTACATCCCAGGCTTTGAGGTTATATTCAAAGAAGCCTTCGAGGCGTCCACAGGCAACATAGGCTAAGTCAATGGCTGCGCTACCAAGTCGTCTGATGCCGTGGGTGTTTTCAAGAAAGACTTTGATGATCTCCAGATAATCTTCCTTTTTTTCTGAATGGTAATAAGGGAATCCTGTTGCCAATAAACTTTCTTCCAGCGTTTTGATGGATGAAACTTTTATTTCCTTTCCATTGCATTTTGCCTGTTGACCTTCAATGGCGTGAAAGCATTCGTTATGACTAACATCATGCACAATGCCTAGAATGGTTTGTTCATTTCTTTGAAGACCAATGCTAATGGCATAAAGAGGAAGTCCATGAAGATAATTGGTCGTTCCATCTAATGGATCAATAATCCACCGATATTCATTGGTACCGGCCTTGTCCGTTCCTTCTTCGGCAATAAATCCAGAGCCTGGTAAAAACGCGGACAACTTCTCTACAAGTCTTCTCTCAGATTCTTTATCAACGTAAGAGACGAGATTACTTGAACTTCCTTTTTGTTCAATTTTGGAAAGGTCAAATCCCTCTTGCTCTTTGCTCATGAAAGCCCCGACTTCCAGACATAATTCGATTACATTGTTTTCTAACGCAGAAAGATTCATTTCTTTTTCTTTTTGATTTGGTTTTTAACAACTGCCAAAAGTATGATAAGAATAGAAACCCAGGCAGCCGTGCGCGCTATTAGTTCGCCTCTGTTTTTATAGTTACCACTGACAACCTCGGTGCCACCACCATATAACACAATCATTTGCTCACGGTTCAATCCGGGCGCATCTAAATAAAAGATAGAATAAATAATCGGCCCGGCAACGAGCAGAACGGCAAGAACACCGAAATACCAGTTTATTGAAGAGGATTTTAAAAAGGCCAGGTAGAAAATCAAGTTGACAACCAACACCCAGATGGAAATGCTTAAATAACCTATATCAGCATTCCACTTCCACCACGATGCCTGAAGCTCAAGAGAATCAGCCAGGAAATAATAATCATTTCGACAGGGAAGTTTCAACATGAGATACTCTAGTCCAAGCCAAAAAAATATGATCGTAAATTTTCCGAGTCTGCTCCCCAGGCTTTGATAAGAGAAGGCATATCCAGCAAAGGTTAAGGTCAATACGATAGCCTCAGCCAATACCGGTATCAATTGGGTAGTATCAAAAATGCTCGCGCAAAAAAGTGATATGGCTAATGCCATCAGAATTAATTCGAGATGATCCCATGGTGTTTCTTT
>JANOUH010000097.1:0-11068 GCA_031416795.1 Cytophagales bacterium
GGAGATTAATGTTACCTCCTCGTTCTTGCAAGACTGAACATCTGTATGGACCAGATCAAAACAAGGCAGTACTCCTCCGGTACAAATTCCGTAACCACCATTATAGGCATTGTCCACCGATTGAATCATGTAGAAGTATCGGTTATCGGTCAGGCCTTCAACAATCTTGGAGATATTTGTTCCCGCATTGCCATGCGAAACGGTCATCCTTCGTTTGGAGTTAATATCAAAAGAGGGCGCGATCAATGTTGATTGCGTTGTTCCTAACCAAACATCATAAGTAAGTGATGCACTAACCGTATGATCATCTTGAGGGGCTACCCAATAAAGGAATGTTTTGTTATAAACTGAAATAGCAAATGCTTGCTCAGGAGTTCCTGGTCTTTGATTTTCAACCGTGATTGAATTTTCATAGAACTTTATCCACTGCTGACTTGCTGAGTCAGTCACTTGCAAAAGGTCCAGATCACCATCACGATCGAAATCACCCATGCGTTGCGTAAGCAAACCCGCAGTATCGAGATCAGTTAAAAGAATATCAGGATCGAGAATGAAATTGTCTTTCTTATTTTGCACATCATATCCGCTAATCAATTGATCGGCATGGCCATTAGAGTTCATGTCGCCTGTGAATAATTCAGCATTCGAAAGAGAAGGATAACTTTTTTCAACGGAAAAGCTGTCGATTTTATTTAACCAGATTCTATTTATGAGCTGACCTGATAGATCCTTTCCAACGACAAACAAATCAAACAGTCCATCATCATTATAATCGATCGATGATATTTTTCCTAAAACAGGTTCAGGCAACTGTTGAGCTTTGAAATTAAAATTACCTCGGTTTAAAAATAAAATAGTAGTCGGTTGTTGAGCTGCATTCTGACCAGTCACTACAAAATCATTTACGCCATCTTTATCGGAGTCAAATACAATAAGATCATTGATCTTTATTCCCAACGTATCAATAACTAAAGACAGCCCCGAAGATGTGTTTTGATAGATGTGAAGAAATGAAGTTGCGTTTTGTCTGCCTGACGAGATCAAATCCAATCTTCCATCCTGGTTAAGGTCTCCAATACGGAAAAGGGCAGAATGGTCCAGTAATTTAGATGTGCTTTTTTGAAAGGTGAAATCTCCTTTGTTTTCAAAAACAAACAGCGCATCCGTATTGATCAGGGTTTTGCCAGAAACTAAAACATCGATCCGGTTGTCGTTATTCCAATCTGCCAGTTGAATGGTTCCATTTTTGAACCCGGTCAGTTGAGTGAATTTCTTAACCAGTGAAATGCCTGAATTATTTTGATAGGTGATGATTTTCATTTGGCCATCGGCTGCGATGCCAGTCACCACCAAATCTAAAAGTGTATCGCGGTCAAGAGCTATCCATTCAGTTTGAATACTCGTGAGTGGTTCATCGATTCTTAATTGGAATTTCTTTTTGAATTGCTGACCGCTCACGGTTATTGCTGCCATTAACATTACCGCTATTATCCATGCTGATCTTTTCATTTCTTTTCAGGATTTGTTTTTACAATTTGAAAAGTGAAGGGTAATGAAATCTTAGCGGCTACCGCCTTACCATTTAGAGTAGCGGGTTTCCATGCAGGCATGTTTTCGATCAGCCGTTGCGCCTCTTTATCGAAAGCCTGACCTAATGAATTCACTATTTTGATTTGAACCGGTTTCCCTTCCTGATTAATTAAAAAAGATACAGACACAATTCCCTGAATGGAATCCTTTAATGCTTCAACCGGATAGCGAAGATCCCTGGCAAAGTAATCATACAATGCAGGATAGCCCGCAGCAGGTTCGGCCTCAAGGTATTGAAAAGCTGGAGCTACCAATTCTTCCTTAACAACCGGTTTAGTTTCTTTTATCTTCTTGGCTGCACTAGATTCCAAAGAATTATTTGTAAGTGTTTCTCGCTCACTGTTTTTATTGTCTGTTAATATTGGGTTGGATTGAATCTCTGACCGAGCACTATCATTTATCATTGGTAAAACCTCCTGCAGTGGTGCGTTTGATGTTGTCGATGCTGGCTTTTCGGGCCAAAAGAAATAGGCTAAAAATACCATGCCCACAATACCTAATAACAATGATGCATTACGTATTCTGTTTTGGTTCGATTTCTTTCGTATTTCATACTCATTTACGACCGAATCAAAATTCATATAACCTCGGATTTCTTCATCCGTTATGGATGGTCGGTTTTTCATAATCTGTAATTTGTTTTTCATCTCATTTGAAGAAAAAGTCGTTTCATTTTTTCAAGTATCCGGTAGGTGCGCACTTTGGCATAGTTCTCTGTAATACCTAATATGTCGCCTATCTCTTTAAATGCTCTTGCTTCAAAGAACCGGAGTTCAATTACGTAGAGCTCATCCTCTTCCAGTTTCTCCAGGATTGCAGGCAGTTGCCTTTCCCACTCTTCCATTGTTTGATCAGCCGTTAGCTCGGCATATAAATTCTCCACTGAGGCATCTTCTAAAACCACCAGGCGATTGCGTTTTGTCTTCCTGAAAAATTCATTGCATTGGTTTATGGCAATACGAAACAACCAGGCCGAAAAAGGTAATCCGCGAAATTGGTAGCGTTCTAAATGGGTCAAGGCACTTAAAAAAACCTGCTGGGTCAGGTCACCCGCCAGATCTTTATCTCCCACCCGGTGTAATACAAAGAGATAAACCTTCTTGAAATAGGCTTCATAAAGCGGACGAAAGGAATTTGGATTAGCGATCGCTTCTCTTATCCACTCATCTTCCTCCAACTGCCTATTGGATGTTACATCGGTTTTCTTTTCTACCATGAGCTTATTTGTCGATACCAAAACGCCAGATCATCAAAAAGATACAGGTATCTGTAAAATAAATGAACAAACCAGAAAGATTTCCGCTCGATACCCCATGGTAAAATCATCGGTTTAGCGCCATTTCGGATTGTAAGGGTTGGTGGAATTGTCCTAATTTTATCCCAAAGAAAAAACCATGAAGAACCTCCTGCTTCTTTCCACGATCGTATTCGTGCTTAACACAAGTTGTACAGATAAAAAACCGGTATGGTCAGATGAATTTGACAATGCAGGTGCGCCTGACTCAACCAAATGGAATTATGATTTGGGTGACGGTTGCCCAAATGTATGCGGTTGGGGTAACAATGAAGCAGAATATTATACCAAGGACTCCAAAAACGTGCGCATTGAAAATGGTAATCTTATTATTGAAGCACATCAAGATTCCCTTGGCGGGAAGGCATACACCTCCACGCGCATCGTAAGCAAGCTCAAAGGTGATTGGCTATATGGTCGCATCGAAGTAAAAGCAAAACTTCCTAAGGGCAAAGGCACATGGCCCGCCATCTGGATGCTCTCTACCGATTGGAAATATGGTGGCTGGCCTGCCAGTGGTGAAATTGATATTATGGAACACGTAGGTTATGATCCCGGTGTGATCCACGGCACGATTCATACGGAATCTTATAATCACGGAAAGGGAACACAAAAGGAAGGAAAGATCACCGTAGCTGATGCCATGGATGCATTTCATATATATGCTATTGATTGGACGGAAGATAAAATGGACTTTTTCGTGGACAATAAACTTTACCATACCGTAACGCGTGATCCCAAAGAAGACTTTAAAGGATGGCCATTTGATCAACGATTTCATTTAATCATGAACATTGCCGTAGGCGGAAACTGGGGAGGGAAAGAAGGTATTGACGATTCCATCTGGCCGCAGCGTATGGAAGTTGACTATGTGAGAGTATATCAATAAAAATTAAGTGATGAAGAAACTACTGTTGTTTGTTCTCCTGATTTCAGAGACCTATGCGTATTGTCAATCTCCACAAGCTGAATATGTGAATCAACTTCACAAGAGAAAGTTTGAGTGGATGACAACGAAAAATTATGACTCATTGAATTGGGTAACGGATGAAACCCTGAAATTCATTCACTCCAATGGTTGGATACAATCAAAAAAGGAGATGATTGAAGATATGAAGTCAGGAAAACTCAATTACACTTTGATATCAGTGCAGGAATCTTCCGTTTCACTTTATAATAATAAAAGTGCTGTGGTTACGGGCAAGGGAACATTCAAAGGGTTGATGCCTGATAAATCAGAATTTAATATCAATCTGCTTTACACGGAAGTGTATATCAAAACAAATAAGCAGTGGACGCTGGTGAGCAGGCACGCCTGCAAAATCTAAGTATTAGATTTTACGATAGTCTTGCCATTTGTTTCTCTCATTCTGAAGTTCGCGCGATAGCTTGGTCTGCCTTTCCATCGCCTTCTTTTTGAAATCCTCAAACTCATGTGTGATGGAATCTGAAATAAGTGCTTTTTCCTTCACCAGGCTGTTCAAAATTTTCACTCGCCCAAATGAAATACTCATAATGAAAGCAAGCCCTCCTATAATGGCTGCTGTAAGAAAAATAAAGAACCCTTTAGAAAAGGCAATACCTAATACAGAGATGTGAGTGCTATCGTAAATAGCATCCTGAATGGAGGCTTGTTGGACCTGCATAGAATTACGAGTAGCTTCTAATTCTCCTTGAAGAGTTGTTATTTGGTTTTTTGCTTCTGCCAGTTGTTGCTCCTTCCTTTTAATCGAGTCATTGGTTATACTCCAAACCTTATCGAGGACACTCTCCTTAATGACTTTATACTCTTTAAAGGTCTGAGACCCGGCCTTCATTTCCTGAAATCGTTGGGTGAGATTAAGATTTTTATCCTCAACTGCTTTTTGCGCGGGTTGCGAATAGGCCAAAGAACAACTGACAATGACTAGTAATAGGATGGTTCTCATAATTTATTTCTATTCGACATTAGACAAAAATAGAGGTGATTAAAAAATCGCACAACCAAATAAGAACAGATTAACAAATACTACGCTTAGTCAAACGAATCAGGGGCCGAATGAAAAGCCTCCTGCAAACAGGTCAAAAAATCTCTACTAAAAGATTAAAAAATAGACTTATCCTTACAAAGGTGATAAATCAATATGAAAAAGCCAATTTATTCGGATAGTCATTACATTGGACCCAATGAGGAACTAGTTTCACAACAAGACCGATGTCTTTGGTTTCAATTCCCTGTGCTCTCATGCTCTCGCGATTTTACTAAGCGCTCCTTCCATAGGATTAACTCTTGCTTTCTTTTCTCTAACTCCTCCTCAGAAGGCTTGTAATTGATGAGTGATTTCAAGTCGGGCTGGCCGGCATCCACCCATGCGGTGTACCAAATATCCCCAGTCATTTTTACGCTGGTGCGAAACCTCCTTTCTACCATACCTGAAAGCATTACATGATATCGGGTTGAATACTCTTCTGAAACTACTTTCACCGTCTGTTTTCCTTTTGTTTCAAAATTGAATTTACTATCACCCATTTCCTGAAAGAGAAGTTTTTCAAATTGAAGGACGGAGTCAACAGCGTGATTGGATTTCATCACCACCTGCCAGGCTGCCAACTGCACGTTGGATATGTGAGATGCTTTGCCAACAAAAAAATTGTAATCTCCGAAATACAATTCGGGCAAACGTGATTCCCAAAAACCATGAATGCCAATTTGCTCAGTGAGCTGCCCATCATAATTTTTCGTTGTGTGAAGAGGCACATGAGCATCCGCAATATAATGACCTAGCTCTGCAGATGTTTTTAAAATACGTTCAGTATCTCTCATGAAGAATGCATCTTTCAGTTGATTATAAACGCGATAGATATGCCACGGCACAATGCCATGTGCATTGAGAGAGTCTTCACCAAATTGTTTAACAGCATCAGACCAATAGCGGGGAAGTTTATAGATCGCACTATCTCCGTAGTCATCCAAGTCGATGTAATGCCGTGGTGCTTCCTCAGGTATGGTATATCTTCTGCGATCAGGATTTACCGCAGACTCGGTGATGTATTCGATATTCTTTTTATAAAATCCAGACATGGCAGGAGGTAAAGTAAAAACTGCGAGCTGGTTGATTTTCTTATGCGCAAAGAATCCCCAACTGCTGCACAGCATGACCACTCCTACCAAAACCATTTTAAGAAATCGTGACACAACGTTACCTTTCCACTAAAGTTAAGCATCATGAGGAACATTTTCATCTTTCTGTTTTTTACCTGTCCGCTGGCCTGGGCTTCTGATCCTTACCCTAAAAATTCTGCTATTGATGTTACACAGTACATTTTTCAATTGGAGGTAAATGATTCTACCGATGTGATTTCAGGAAAAGCCTTGGTCTCGATACAGTTTAAAAAATTAATTTCCGACTTTGAACTGGATCTCATCAATAAAGATGCTTCGGGCAAAGGCATGGAAGTGCAGGAAGTTTTATGGGAAGGAAAGCGCTTATCATTCACCCATAAAAACAATCGGTTAAAAATTACACTTCTCTCCTCCGCGAAAGCGGGTGAAGTTGCTACTTTTCAAATCATCTACAGAGGCATTCCGCAAGACGGATTGATCATCGGTAAAAATAAATTTGGCGATCGTGGGTTCTTTGGAGACAATTGGCCCGACCGTGGACATCATTGGCTGCCTGTTATAGATCATCCAAGCGATAAAGCAGCAGTTGATTTTATCATCATCGCACCGTTGCATTATGCTGTTGTTGCCAATGGGATTAAAATTGAAGAAAGTCCCATTGATTCCAATAGAAAACTCACGCATTGGCATGAAGAAGTTCCCATTCCTGTAAAAGTGATGGTTGCCGGAATTGCCCGGTTTGCTGTTCAGTATGTAGGCAAAGTGAATGATATTTCGGTTGAAAGTTGGGTATATCCACAAAACAGAGCAGAAGGCTTTTATGATTATGCTGTGGCTGTGAGAGTGCTGGATTACTTTCATAATCACATTGGGCCTTACCCATATCAAAAGTTAGCTAATGTGCAGTCCAAAACACGCTGGGGCGGATTGGAGAATGCCAACACGATTTTCTATTATGAAAACTCCGTGACCGGCAAAGGAGAGCGTGAAGCGCTAATTGCGCATGAAGAAGCCCATCAATGGTTTGGCAACTCTGCAACCGAAAACGACTGGCATCATGTGTGGCTCAGCGAAGGTTTTGCCACCTACTTCACCAATTTATATTTAGAGAATACCTACGGTTATGATCGGTTGGTGGAAGAGCAAAAGATTGATCGTGAGCAAGTGATTCAGTTTTATTTAAAAAATCAGGCTCCGATCATTGACACCACGATTGTCGATATCGGAAAAGTGTTGAGTACAAACACGTATCAAAAAGCAGGTTGGGTGTTGCACATGTTGCGCCATGAGGTGGGTGATCTTAATTTCTGGAAAGGAATTCGTCAGTATTATGCCACCTATAGAAATAGTAATGCGCTTACGAGAGATTTCTTGCGCATTATGGAAGAGGTTTCGGGAAAAGATTTGGACCTCTTTTTCAAACAATGGCTTTATCAGGCAGGCCACCCAAAAATTTCGGGAAGCTGGCATTACGATAGCAAAACCAAATCGGTCATTATTGAACTGAACCAGGTACAAAAAGGCAGTCTTTTTGAATTTCCTCTGGAAATTGCCCTAAGCCAAAAGGATGGCAAAATGGAGATGAAAACCATTGAGGTATCGGCCAAAACTCAAAAATTTACGATTCCAGTGGCAAATGTTCCAACAAATCTGGCTCTCGATCCGGAAACATGGCTTTTATTCGAAGGATCTATTACTCAAAAATGAGGACCATATCTTTGCAAATATGAATATTGCCCTTATTTTTGCGTTCCGTTTGAAAAAACCATTATGGCAAATCATAAATCAGCAGAAAAGAGAATCAGAGCTAACGAGACAAAGCGTTTAAAAAACCGCTACCAAGCTAAAACCACCCGCACTCAGATCAAAAAATTGACTGGTGCTACTAAGAAAGATGAAGCTCAGGCTTTATTGAAGGAGGTTTCAGGCATGATCGATAAGCTTGCAAAGAAGAATGTTATTCATTGGAAAAAAGCTGCGAATCAGAAATCAAAGCTGGCAAAGCGTGTAAACGCACTAGCTTAATCCAATAATCAAAAGTTTATTTTTCCCTTCTTGGCTTCGGTCGGGGAGGGTTTTTTTATGCTAAGAAAAATTTCTCCTGGACTTAAGTCCATTCCAAAGGGATTTCAATTGCAGCTGGCTTAAGCCAGTGGCAATTGAAAATAGAAATCACAGGGGCTTTAGCCCAAATGGCTATCCAGTAGCAAATTGACATGTGCTTCACAGGGTAAAATGTTTCCTGCCTTGGCTTCCAATGAATATTATGGATTTAGACCTGATGCAATTTACTTTTCGTTACCTCGTTGTTCACATTACATACAACCTCACTATGACCAACGCTTTAATCATGGTCCTAATTTTCATATGCAGCTTAAATTCTTACGGGCAGACTTCTTTTGGAATAAAAGGTGGAGTTAATTACAATGACATTGTAATCGAAAACGCGCCCTTCCTACCGATAAGTCTCTATCGACCAAACATCGGTTTCCATGTAGGAGTATTCACACGCATTCGAATCGCCAACCTCTACGTTAATCCGGAATTGTTGTTCGTGCAAAGAGGGTGTAATTCTTCCCCGTTCTTATTTGGGTCTATACAACCTGCTACCGATACACGCATAAATCTCAATTATATAGAGTTACCACTCCTGGTTACTCTTTTTCGATTTAAATTGATCAGCTTAGAGGCGGGGCCTAATACAAGCGTAAAGTTATCAGCAAAGGAAATTTCTGATAATGGAAAAAAGGATGTGAGTGATCGTTTTAATAAACCTTTTGACTTTGGAATCAGTGGTGGAATAAAAGCGATCATTGGTCAGAAAATATCAATAGCTGGCCGGTATTATCACGGACTTGGTACCGTACTCCACTTCCCTCTGGTCGCGCCAAATACTTATCCAACAAGTTCGTCCAAGAATATTCAGTTTAGCCTTCATTATTTATTGTGACAACCATGTGTGTCGCTGCGAATCAAATGCGCTTACTGCTTCTCCAGATTTCATCACATTGATATTAACGATTAAAATTTCCTATTTTAGTCTTTGATGAATATAGATGAAAATGCTCCTCTTAATATTAAGAGCTGGTCGCCAGAAGATCGGCCGCGCGAGAAATTACTATTAAAAGGAACATCTGCCCTATCTGATGCTGAGCTGGTGGCGATTTTAATTGGCTCAGGTACTCCAAAAATGAGTGCCGTTGAGTTATCAAAGAAGATTCTGCTTCAAGGCAACAACAATCTGAATGAACTGGCCCGGCTTTCTGTAAAGGATCTCATGAAAATAAAAGGCATTGGCGAAGCAAAGGCCATTACCATCGTGGCAGCGCTTGAGTTGGGCCGTAGAAGAAAAGAACAAGATCCTGAAGAGAAACCGAAAATAAATAGCTCAAAAGATGCATTTGATCTTCTCAAAGGCGAAATGATGGATTTACCAAAAGAAGAATTTTGGGTATTGCTGATGAACAGGGCAAACCGCGTAATCAAAAAGAAACGAGTAAGCGAAGGTGGCGTCTCTGGAACAGTTGCCGACCCGAAGATCATTTTTAAGTTAGCCTTAGAGGAACTTGCCAGTGGAATCATCGTAGCCCACAACCATCCATCGGGAAATTTGCAGGCAAGTCAGAGCGATATTGACCTAACACGCAAATTGAAGGAAGCAGGCAAGTTTTTGGAAATTCAGCTGCTGGACCACATCATCATCGCCAACCAGAAATATCTTAGCTTTGCGGACGAAGGAATGATATAATGAGATTAGTGAAACCGGTATACATCGTCTGTGGCTTATTATTACTTGTAGGGCTGGCATTTGTCTATTCACCAGAACCACCCAAACAAAATTTAAAACTAATAGTAGCGAAAGAAGCAGAGCCTGTGGTTCTTGTTGAAAAAGACATTAGCGCTGTCGTTGATCCCAATCCTTATACACAAAAGGTATTATCGCAATACGAGGAGTTTATCGAGCGGGCTATTCGTGCGGGCACCTCACCAGGGGCGGCAGTGGCCATTGTGAAAGATTCGTCTATTATCTATCTGAAAGGGTTCGGTTTAAAGCAGGTTGGTGAGCCTGATTCCATCAATACAAATACCGTATTTCGTTTAGGCTCGGTATCAAAATGTTTTGCTTCTGTGCTGGCCGGCACATTGGTGAGCGATCATCTTTTTAGCTGGGATGATCCCTTGATCAAATACCTCCCCGATTTTGCATTGAAATCAAAAGAGAGCACGGAGAAACTTACTGTGCGTCATGTGCTATCACACACCATCGGCCTTCCCTATCATGCCTTTACCAATATGATTGAAGAGCGTGCATCACTCGATACGTTATTTAAAGAATTGCGATACCTCGATCTGATTGGCGAACCCGGAAAAGTGTACAGCTATCAAAATGTGGGCTACAGCCTTATCGGTGAAGTTATTAAAGCGACCACGCACAAATCATTTGAAGAAGCGTTGACCGAAAAAGTATTTCGTCCCCTTCACATGAAAAATAGTTCTGCATCGTATGATGCCATGGTCAATAATTCCAATATCGCTAAGCCGCATCTCTTTACGAGAAAGCATTGGGTTTCCATTCCTGTATCTGATACGTATTATGACGTAACACCTGCCGGTGGAGTGAATGCCAGTATTGCCGACATGGCGTTATGGCTAAAAGCATTATTGGGCAATGACCAGGAAGTGCTTACCAGCGCCACGCTCGATCAAATTTTTGAACCTCAGGTAAGAGCCATTTCAAAAAACAGAAATTTCTGGAAATGGAAAAAGCCCAAGGCATCTTATTATGCTCTCGGTTGGCGCGTGCTCACGTTTAAAAATGATACCATCGAATATCATGGTGGCTATGTAAATGGTTATCGCAGTGAAGTGGCCGTTGATCGCAAGAACAGAATCGCGATTTGTGTGCTCACTAACTCCGCTGGCAATTTAGCAGATCAATCCATCCCGGAATTTCTTACTCGCTTCAGTCAGCAAGAAGATTCTATTGCAGCATGGGAAGATCGGAATAAATATGTGCTTGTTGCCCATCGACCAAAAGAATTGCAACCTTCTCTCAATTAATGAAACGATCCAATCTCTTT
>JANOUH010000098.1:0-3927 GCA_031416795.1 Cytophagales bacterium
TAAAATGGATGCGGATATTTTTTGCGCATCGCTATTTGTATTTCTCTGAATTCATCAGGATTGTTTTGTCCCTCCCAAACACTATAGAAAGAGGTCATTAGGAATGCCGTAGCCTCATCATCTACTTTCCAGAGGGACATAAGCAAATTATTAGCACCGGCCACCATGATGGCGCGCTGCAAGCCGTATACACCTTCTCCATTTCGAACTTCACCCAAACCCGTCTGGCAAGCCGACAATACGACCAAGTCGGTGCCATCCAGGTTCAGATTGGTTGCCTCATAGGCTGTTAGGATTCCATCCTCTGTTTTTTCTTTTTCCGTGTTCTTAACTCCGGCCAGTACAATTCCAGAGCGAATCATGGGGCTTATCGCGCTTGCCTGATCATCCACAAAAAAACCGTGTGTGGCGATGTGTAATATAGAAGGTCTGCGTACTGCTTTTACGTTTTCTTCCAACGCCTCTTCTCCTTTAAATGAAATTACATCAAGGTTTCTTTTCTGAAGAATAGATTCAATCCGTGATACTTCCGTCTCTGTTCCAGGTAAGTCAGAAAAATCCTGCTCCTTAAATGTCATGAGCTCTTCACTGATCACATTGCGCTGACCATAAATTTTCACTTCATCTACACGCATATTACTCTCCGTAAAATCGTACGTTGGGCGACCCACCAACACCGCTTTCATATCTGGATTAAGATTACGCTTGCGCAATAAGTCGCCCGTGTTTGTTAAATAAACCAGGTTTATTTCATCGATCAGGTATTGGTTGGTAACTGTGTTGAGCAACGTATTCAAGTTAATCTGGTTGTACACACCGTCTGCCGATAAATACAGTTTCTTTATTCCCGCCACTTGATTGCGGATGGGCAGCCAGAATTGATCGTATGATAATTTGTCTTCTATTTGAGAATAAATCGCATTGCGGTAGTAGGGTAGAAAATGTTTTTCCAGTTGGTCTCCATTTCTTATTGCAAAAGGCTGAGGTGTTTTTGCCTCGGTCGTTAGCAACAGGAACAAATACACGGTAGAGTCGGTAAGGGGATTTGAATTACCCAATTTTTTCTTATCCACTACATTGATCCTGACTATTTCAATAGCCGCCTCTCCGGGTTTCAGGATATTCTTGACCTGTGTCCACTCCACGGCATTTTCCTTATTCTCAAACAACCCGCTTGCCTGGTTCAGTTGTTTTTCCAACGTCTCTATTTTTCTTTCCAATGAATCGATTCGGGTGGTCGTACTCTTCTGATAATACTGTGCCGCTAATTTTGCTTTGCTGTTTTCCCATGCATGCAACGTTGCAATGAGAGCCTGATCACCGCTTTGTAAGATTCTGTTTTTTTGTCTGTTCGTTTGATTTAACAGCAAGGCTTTCGTGTTGAGAAGATTATCGTACATCTGCTCGTATAATTTTTCTGGTTGGGTTGCCGAATAGTCAAGCACGAAAGCATTAAACAAGTCAAAATCCTTTTTGAGTGAATAATAGAATTGCTCTTTCTCGTATTCACTCATCGCTATAAAGTTGTAAGCAATATGCCGTTGATATGCTTTGACGAGTTTTTGAAAAGACTCCCCCGCCCTGTCGGCTTGTCCTTGTGACCACTGCAATAAGGCTTCTGTCTTAATTAGTTTGAAATTTACATCTGACGTTGTGACATTGGCCGGGTTGTAATGATTTGCCTTGTCCAGGTATTCCTGTGCTTTTACGAAATCCTTTTCCTGTAAAAAGTAGCGCGACTTCATTTCAAAAATGCGGGCCACTTCCTGTCTTGCTGCAACTTTGCTTGAAAATTTTCCGAGACCTGAAGAAGCCAGGGCTAATTTGTTGATATAATCCAACGCTTCATTTTTCCTTCCGAGCGTCATGCAAATCTCCGCCAAGTCGTTCAGGAAAATACGGTTGAGTTCATCCTGATCAAAGTTGGTGGTCATGGCCCTGTTGATTCCCTTAATCGCACGGTTGAAGTATTCGTAAGCTTTTTCAATATCGTTTTTTCGGTAATGAAGAGAGCCAAGACCCACCAAAGGATGAATGCGATGAATACTGCGTTCGGGAAAACTGGCCTCGCGCAGGGAAAGCGATTCATTGAACAACTGCTCCGATTTTCTTACATTTCCTATCTTCAAATAAAAAAATGCAAGCCGATCAATCGGATCATAAATTGTTTTTTGAAACGCTCGGTAAAAGGCAAGATGTTTACTGCTTGCGGTTAAATGTTTCTTTGTTTCTTCATAGGCGGTCACAAAATTTTGCTCAGCCTTCACATAATCTCCGGTTTTCTCATATTGATCACCCAGCAACATTTTGAATAAAATATATTGTGATGTTTTGCTTTTATCCTGCGCCTGGATGGTCATCTGCTCGATACTCTTTCTGACTTCATCAGGATCGCTGCTTTTATATAATTTGCGTATCGTTTTTGCCGGATTACTGCGTTGTGGTTGGGCGAAGCCGGTACTCCAAAAGAAAAAACTCAACACGATGGCGATGGTGGTTCTCATTTTATTCGGAGGCCTGTTTTTAATCCCATCACAACAAAATCCTTATATCCACCCTCTATCAGATAAGTAGATTGTTGCTGATTAAGACCCCAATGATCCGGCAGGTCTTTAATAGAAGATTGCCCTTTAAAAGGGACGATGACAAACAAGGAAATAATTAGTCTGTTGACTGCGAGGGTCTGTTGAAATTTAAAGCTTGTAAAAAATCTTTTTGAATATTGGGTAATGTCGCCTTCTACATCTCGTTTGATACCAAACTTATAAATGCTTTCCTGCAAGTGTGCACGGGTGAGATAAAACGGGCTCAGGCCAAAGTCAAGAAACATTGAATTTTTGTTCGTGAAATTCCAACGAAATAGTATCGGGACAGAAACAAATCTAGCCTGGTATGAACTCTGTGAACCAAAACCAGTGTTTTCACTGCTGTATCCCACACCAAATGTTGATAACCCGCTGACCATACTGACTGAGCCAAGGATTTTCTTCTCTACCTCAACATCAAAATACACCGGTTTATTTATCTGGGCAAACATGGCATTGAAGCCACCCCCGTAGGAGGTCGTCAATCCCGCAGCTACATAAACCCTGGTTTGACAGTTCGCTTGTTGAACGAGTAATAAGCAACCAAGAATGATCATCCATTTTTTCATACTCAAAATGAATACTGTCGCGTGATATTAATTTCAACTACCACATTCGTGTTTGGCTTGATCCACGAATCGATGAAGAATCGCCCATAGGTTCCATCAGGAAGTTTAATAACATAGCCATGACCCAGAACCGCATTCACAGTATATACATATGCAGAAATCGGTTTTGTTTTCACTTCCGAAAGGCATGTAACAGGACCAATATCCTGGATCATGGCCAGTTCTTTTCCAGCATAATTCACTGCGCGAATGTTCGTTTTCGTAGTCGTCAACTCAAGGGTAAAACAGCTGTTAAAACTATCTTTATAGCAGAAGACATTTCCATTCTTGTAAGTATTATTATCAGAACCAAGAGGATCTGCGCAGAAGTCTAAAGGAACCAAATCGGTTTCGCAGCTGCTATTAAAAAGAATACAGATGAAAATAATTACCCATGATGCAACCCTGGTAGCAAGGCCGCCTTTAATCGGGATGGGTGAACCTAAGAAATGATCATTCATGGCCTGACAGATTATACTCTACCAACAAGACATAAGATCAAGCTACCTAAAATTGGAGGAAATATCAACCTTCCAGTTTTAGTGCCGGAATGAGAAAGTGCTTTAGGCTTAGTTTACAGGTATTGAATCCGTAAAATCCCCCCGCAAGATCCGATATCTTTTACGGGCTTCGGCCACATACACACTTCCGGGATATTTGGTTAAGAACTCGCGATAGATCTCCATCGCTTTGTCTTTATTTTTCAGATAACGCTCTTGTATTTCGCCCTCGAG
>JANOUH010000099.1:0-10432 GCA_031416795.1 Cytophagales bacterium
AGCGATCTCTAATTACTGGACTTCCAATAACAATGCAGTATTTAATGATATTACAACTGCTACTTTCTCTAAAATTACAGATTTAGGTGTTACAGGTTCTTTGTATTGGGCCGCCCAGACTTCCTCAACCTATCCTTCAAATCCTAATTTTGCATTAGTTGCAGGTGTGGCAGGAGCAAATAACTTGAATGCCGGAGCGAATTACACAGATGCCAAGTTTACCGGTAATGCATTCTTTACAACCAGTGGTGTTTACCGCGGAGCATTCGGTTCTACCGATTGGACTGATGGCTGGTCTGAATTCCAACCATTGAATAAGGTTTATTAGTAGGTTATAATTTAGGGGTTAATTTTAAAAACGAAGACCTGCTTTAGGGCGGGTCTTCTTATTTTTGTGATATGAAAAATAGAGTTGGAGTAGTATTCATTTTAGTTCTGATAGCGGGTGCTTGCACTACGAAAAATAACTATCAGGTGAGTGCGCATCTTACACCGAAGCAACAGGATGAAATGATGTGGAAAATCATTCGTTATGTAGGTCGTGCTCCGGAAGGACTTACATTTGAAGAACGTTTCTATAAGCCTTATGATTCGGCATATCAGGAGCAAGCCAAAGTCCATAAGTTTGATGCTTATTTTATTAAAGATAATACTCATTATTTTTTGGTGAGCAGAAAGGCACCAAGCCTGGTGGATAAGCGTGTGGCCACAGGAGGAAAGTTTATCTTAGGTGACGATAACAAGGTTACCGGTTATGAAGAAGTATTCCGCACCTGGAAGATGTTACCTGATACGTTAGCAAAACGCGAAATGATTTTGTTCAACAAGTTTGTAAAAGGGGAATCACTTGAGCCTTATGAAACCAAAAATTCCAATGGCGTGGAATACATTGAGTTTCCGGATGAGTACACCTACTTTGACAAAGCTATAATGCAGTGGAAGACAAAGTGATCAGTTGATCTTCCGTTGTTTCTCTTTGTGTGTCTCCATCACTTTCTTGATCCACTTCGAAGCGGAGTCTTCGCTTTTCCTTGTGCGTCTCCATCACTCACTTCGAAGCGGAGTCTTCGCTCGGGAGGTTTGTGTAAAAAATAAATCCAACAGTTTTTCGTTTAATCAATCGCGGAGTCCGAAGCGAGACTCCGCGTGGAAAGAACCAAAAACTCGAATGGCGTGGAATACATTGAGTTTCCGGATGAGTACACTTATTTTGATAAAGCTTTGATGCAGTGGAAGACAAAGTGATCAGTTGATCTTTCTTTGTTTTTCTTTGTGTGTCTCCATCACTTTCTTGATCTGAATGCTAACATTGGCCAGCGAGTCTTGAGCCTTCTTGTTGTTTTCCAGTTTTATCTTGAGAGCAGCATTTTCCAGTTTATTGTTTTCCAGTGATTTTTCTAATTGAATTTTTTCCTGGTCGTTGTTACTTAGTTTCAAGGTTAAATCTTTGTTTTGATTTAACGTGCGTTGCTTTTGTTTCTCAACGGCATCCAGCGCTTCTTGTGTTTCATCAATTTGCACCTGCACTTTATTGCGATAGAAGGCAACGCCAAATTGGTATACCAGTTTTTCGAGCTCGCGATTAACGCGGCCTATCTCGGCTTCATTCCATTCTGAAGGGTTCATTCCTGCCCAAACAGTAGAAGATGTTTCATTGTTTTTTTTGAAGTCGGCATAAAAAACATTGGATGAATAAGTCGTGCCACTGATCACCGGTTCAGACACCGTCATCGGATCGGTGCTCTGTTTTAACTTTCCAATATCCTTTAGGAATTTATTCCAGGCAGAAGAGATCTCATCTTTTTTACCATCCAGAGTTAGCGCATAGACTTCAATGCTCTCTCCTTTTACCTTTTCTTTTTCTTTGAGTACGGTTACAGTTTGACTGTAAGTATGACTACTAATGAAAAAAGAAAACATAAAAAATAATAAAGTTCTATTCATAATAGTTAAAATTTAAATTATTTAAGCCATTCAGGATCCATTCTTGACTGAAAAACCCCATCAGAAAATATAATCTTTAAGAGAGGAGTTGGTCCAATGCCATCATCCCTTTTAAGCTTCAAATGTATGCTAAAGATTCCTTCGATCTTTTTTCCATTTGGATCTATATTCGTTAATAACAAAAAATTAGTGGACGCAAGAGTATCTAACTCATAGATATCTCCGATCACATCACCATCAGCTAGCAAGGTTGTGTAGTAAACGCCTGTACTGTCATTCGCTGAACTTATATCAGTAAAATTTATTGATTGTTTGGTATTAAGTAGTTTAACCTTATATAGAAACAGATTTTCAATAGCTACGCCATCTTTGTTTGTAACAGTGAAATCTAAGTCAACACCAACTTTCATTGTTTTATTGGGGGTAGCCCGTAGTCCACTCAACCACTTGTCAGTATTTTTATAAGCTGAACTATTCCCTGTAAAACCATAGGGATTGCTTTCTTCTTGGTTACACGAGAAAGTTAATCCTATAGAGAAAATGAAAATTTGACTTAATGTCGATTTCATTATTTTGTTGATAGAATAACTTGGTTAGCCGAAATAATAAACATGCTGAAAAACTTATTCATATTTTAAATGTTAACTTGGTTCAAAGCTACTAATAATGAACAAAAAAATATTAATCACAGGCGCATCGGGTTTAGTTGGCTCTCGCCTTACGGAGATGCTCTTACAAAAAGGCCATCAAGTTTCCCACCTGGGCCGCACGAAAAAAAGTGGACCTGTAAAATCTTATGTTTGGAATGTAGATAAAGGAGAATTCGATGCTGCGGCATTGGTGGGTATAGATGCCATTATCCATTTAGCCGGTGCTGGTGTAGCGGACAAGCGATGGAATGAACAGAGAAAAAAAGAAATTTTGGAGAGCCGCACAAAATCCTCTGCTCTGTTATATCAAACGTTGAAGAAAGAAAACCACGCTGTAAAAGCAGTCGTGTCAGCATCGGCCATTGGCTACTATGGCTTTTGTTTGGATGAGCGAATCTTCAACGAAGAAAGTAAGCCAGGCTCAGATTACTTAGCTCAAGTAACCAGGCAATGGGAAGAGGCGGTTGATAAAATAAGTTCATTAGGTATTCGTGTTGCCAAAGTTAGAATTGGAATTGTATTAAGTGCAAAAGGGGGTGCGCTCCCAGAGATAGCAAAGCCAGTTCGCTTCGGAGTTGGGGCTCCGCTCGGCACAGGTAAACAATATCTATCCTGGATCCATATCGATGATCTCTGCGCTATGTTTATGAAGGCGGTGGAGGATGATCGGATGCATGGAGCCTACAATGCCGTATGCGATTGGGTTACTAATGAAACAATTACAAAATCGATCGCCAGGGTTTTGAATAGACCATTATTGTTACCACCCATACCAGGTTTTATGATGAAACTTATTGTAGGTGAAATGGCAGTGATTGTCGTGAATGGAAGTAAAGTATCATCAGACAAAATCCGGAAGACAGGATTTACATTTCAATATCCAGATTTGAATGAAGCATTGAGTGAATTACTAAAAGCTTAAAGTAAAAAGCTCAAAGCCTAAAGTCCATCTATGCTTTCTGCTCTAAGCTTTCTACTTTCTGCTTAAAGCAGCCACTCCAATCTTCGAGTCGGCAGTGCCATAATACAAGAACCATTTATTCTTATAAGGCACAAGCCCTTCAATGAAGCACACCTGATTTACTTGTCCTTGAATTTCGTAGGGCTGATCAGGTCGCAAGAAATTCTTTTCAAGTCGATTGATGAGATTAGTCGGATCACTTGAATCAAACAATGCCTGTCCAGAACAGTAAGCACCTTTTGCAATTTCCGGATCGCCACCGGTATCGAGATTCATGCCGTTATATAAGAGTAAGATTCCATTTTCGGTTAGCAAAGCATAAGGTCCACTTTCCACTAATCGACTATCGAAATAACCGGGTCGCGGTTTTAATACAGATTGAAGACTTCCGTTTTCTAAGACAGGCTGCCAGTGAATTAAATCTTGTGATGTGGCCATGAATAAATCGGTATCGCCAAAATACATCCAGTACTTTCCATTTATTTTCTCAGCGAGAATCTTGTCGCCTTTTTGTTTGGCTACGATCGCTCCAGACTTACTCCACGTATCAATAAATTGATCGGTGAGCACAGGTCCATGCTTAGTCCAATGAATTAGATCGTTGGATGATGCCAGGCAAAGTCGTGCGGTTTTTCCATCGTAGGAAGAGTAAGTCATAATATATAACCCTTCTTCACGCTCAACAATACGAGGATCTTCAATACCGCCTTCCCATTCATAAATTTTCATGAAGTCCTCATCGGGAAATAGAACTGGGCTTTCTGTTCGGTTAAATAGAATACCATCCACACTCCACGCAAGACCAATGCGAGAGGTGCCAGCATATTTTCCAATCCTATCTTCAGCCCTATAGAAAAGAAAGAGCGTATCATTGCGCACAACAGCGGCAGGATTAAATACATCTTTCTCTTCCCATTTCACCTCCTGTTTTAAGATAGGACAATAGAATGTGCCATCACTGGCTGACAATATCGGATTAACATCATTCAATTTTTCAAAAGGCAATAATGCCCAGCTCGTGTCTTGCAAAGCAGATGACTGATTTTCTTTTTGATTGCAGCTTGCAGTAAATAGCAACAAGACATAAGAAACCCAATAAAATCCGGTAAAGCGATTCATCGGTCTTTTCATATCAAAGAAGTTGAATTTTCGTTTCATTTAGTAACTTGAAAAAAATTAGCATTAGGAAATTATGGCAAATAAGGTAAGAAAGAAAAAGGTGGATGATGTATTCACTCAAGAGGCACTGGAACAAGAACATCGTATTCGCAAAGCATTCAAAGATAAGGATTGGGCCGAGATAAAGAGTTCTGACTCGTGGATGATTTTTAAAGTCATGAGTGAATTTGTGGAAGGCTTTGAAAAACTTGCCAAGATTGGTCCTTGCGTAACCATATTCGGTTCAGCCCGCGTGAAACCGAATCATCCTTATTATAAAATGGCGGCAGACATTGCAGAGGAATTGGTTAATCATGGTTATGGTGTTGTAACGGGTGGTGGTCCTGGTATCATGGAGGCCGGTAACCGTGGAGCGAAACGTGCCGGTGGTAAATCGGTAGGATTAAATATTTATTTACCACACGAGCAGAAAGGAAATCCTTATATCGATGCGGATAAACTGATCACCTTCGATTACTTTTTTGTGCGCAAGGTGATGTTTATAAAATACTCACAAGGATTTATTATCATGCCGGGAGGCTTTGGTACGCTGGATGAACTATCGGAAGCACTCACGTTGATTCAAACCAAAAAGATTGGACGCTTTCCTATTGTCATGGTGGGCAAAAAGTTTTGGGGTGGCCTGGTAGAATGGATAAAGAAAACCCTCATCGAAGAAAAATTGATCAGCGAATCAGATCTCGATCTTTTCAATGTGGTAGATACCCCCAAGGAAGCGGTAAAAGTGATTAATGACTTCTATGAGAAATATTTATTGTCGCCTAACTTTTGATTTAAATGCAAAGATTACTTTCATTTTTGGGACCGTTGTCTTTTTTCTTGTTACTGCTCTACATCGGTTACGATCAATCATTAAGAGCAACACAAGCACAGGAGGTTGACTTTGAGCCCGTGAAAACAGGTGAATTGGAGCAACCCTTTGCTGCCGTCTCTTACGATTTACCTAAGGAAGTTTCGTTTGCCGGAGATTCCGTGCCATTGAATTTGCCCGATGTGCGTGAGCGTCTCGATAAGGAATTACAAATCAATGTGTATCTGCATAGCAGCACGTTGTTTCTTTTGAAGAGAGCAAATCGATGGCTCCCTAAGATGGAGGAGATCTTATTAGCCAATGGTATTCCACCTGATTTTAAATATCTGCCATTAATTGAAAGTGCCCTTCTCAATGCTACTTCACCAAAAAATGCAGTAGGGTATTGGCAGATTCTGGAATCTTCTGGCAAAGAACTTGGATTAGAGATTACGAAAGAAGTGGATGAACGCTATGATCCCTTAAAGGCCACTTTAGCAGCGTGCAAATATTTGAAGAAGGCGTATGCAAAATTTGGTAACTGGACGCTAGTAGCCGCATCATACAATCGCGGAATGGGTGGTGTTGCCAGAGATCTGGAAGATCAGCGGGTAACAAATTATTATGATCTTCACATGAATGATGAAACTTCTCGTTATGTGTTTAGATTGTTGGCCATCAAAGAGATTTTTGAACAACCCGAAAAGTATGGTTTCAAATTAAAGCCAGAGCATCTTTATCAGCCTGAATCTTTAAAGCAGGTGGAAGTTAGCGAAACAATTAAGGACCTGGTTGTTTTTTCGCAGGCGCAGGGGGCTAATTACAAGTTGCTCAAACGCTACAATCCTTGGCTGCGACAGAACAAGCTCACCGTGAAGAAGGGTAAAAAGTATCGTATTGCCTTGCCCTCCTAAAACTTATACCTCCGGTATCTTGTTATTGACCTGCATAAACTATGTTTGTCGGGCAGAATACATCTGCATTGGTTTTGAATCCTGATTTTTGATTATTGAATTTATTACTTATGGAAAACACCTATTACAATCCTGCTGATCTTAAAAAATTTGGAGCCATTGCAGAATGGGAGCCCAACCTGGCCGCCAAATTTTTTGATTACTATGGCGATGTATTTAAAGAAGGAGATCTCACCGCTCGCGAGAAATCATTGATTGCACTGGCCGTGGCACACACCGTGCAATGTCCATATTGCATTGATGCCTACACACAGGATTCTCTTGAAAAAGGAGCCACTGAAAAAGCGATGATGGAAGCCATTCATGTAGCGGCCGCCATTCGTGGAGGTGCATCGTTGGTACATGGTGTGATGATGATGAATAAAGCGAAGAAACTTTCCATGTAAAATGATGATGGGATGCTTGATACTTGATTCTTCCAATCTAGTATCCGGTATCCAGTAACGAGTATCCAGCACTATGATAAAATCGCTTCACGCACGTCACCACCAATTGGCCAATCAACAGCGGCAGATAGAAATACTTGACAATAGTATTTTTAAGGATGGTACGTTGCCTACATTTAAAAAGAAGATTGAATCGGTTGGACATTTTCCTTTAACGTCATCGAAAATAGAGGTCTTTCAGGTGAACATTGGTTACATGTGTAATCAAACCTGTAAACACTGTCATGTCGATGCTGGCCCTGACCGTAAGGAAATCATGACACGCGAGACTATGGAGCAATGTTTAGATGTGTTGGTGAAATCAAGAATCAAAACACTGGATATTACAGGCGGAGCACCAGAAATGAATCCCGACTTTCGCTGGTTTGTGAGCGAAGCGCACGCTCGTGGTGTGATCGAAATTATTGTACGTTCTAACCTTACTATCATTACG
This sequence comes from Cytophagales bacterium, assembly GCA_031416795.1. Classification (GTDB taxonomy): domain Bacteria; phylum Bacteroidota; class Bacteroidia; order Cytophagales; family Cyclobacteriaceae; genus ELB16-189. The sequence continues at coordinate 7,378 of JANOUH010000099.1, forward strand.
GCCAATCCTAAGTATCATGATCTGCCAGATTTTTTCAAATCGAAAAATGTTCGTGTTGTCTCATCCCTTCCGTTTTATAATGCAGGAAAAACGGATCGGCAGCGTGGCGAAGGTGTATTCAAAGATTCGATTGTTGGATTGCAGATGCTGAACAAAGTAGGGTATGGAAAAGAAGCTTCAGGGTTGACTCTTGATTTGGTTTTTAATCCGACAGGAGCTTTTTTGCCGGGCGATCAAAAACAATTAGAACGAGACTTTAAACATGAACTGAAAGAACATTTTGATATTGAATTCAATAGCTTATTTACTATCACGAATATTCCTGTAAGTCGCTTCCTTGACTTTCTGATTGAATCAGGAAACTACGAGGAGTATATGGAGAAGTTGGTCAATGCTTTTAACCCATCAGCCATTGCCGGTGTGATGTGTCGCAATACTATCTCAGTTGACTGGCAGGGAAATCTTTATGATTGCGACTTCAACCAGATGCTTGGTTTGAAAACAGAAGAGCAGGCAGGGCAGCACATCAGCAGCTTCGATCTAGACAAGTTAGAAAGCCGTCAAATTGTAATTGGTCAGCATTGTTTTGCATGTACGGCTGGGGCCGGATCAAGTTGCCAGGGAGCAACTACTTAATAATCATTCATTCAGCACTGAGCTTTTTATGCCAATTGGATCACGCCTAAGAATTAATTGATTTTAACACTCAGTACTTCATAAATATTTATCTTGTGGTGTTATGAGACCATACATACTTTCTGAAAATAACTGGAAGACCATCAAAGATTTGAAATTTGATGTAGCTATTCTTCCGTGGGGTGCGTGTGAAGCGCACAATTATCATTTACCGTATGGCACGGATATTATTGAAGCTGAAGAAATTGCTGCTGAAGGTGCTCGAATAGCCTGGGAGCAAGGAACGAAAGTAATTGTGCTACCCGTTATTCCATTTGGTGTAAACACCGGGCAGTTTGATGTCTTGCTCGATATCAATATGAATCCGTCTACACAGTTTGCTGTGCTGCGCGATTTGATTGAAGTGCTCGATCGCCAGGGAATTCAGAAACTGATTATTCTCAACAGTCATGGAGGCAATGATTTTAAAACGATGATCCGCGAGCTGGGATTAAAATTTCCAAATATGTTTTTGTGTTCATGCGATTGGTTTAAGAGCACCGACCAAAAAGAATTCTTTGAGAACAAAGATGATCATGCTGGTGAAATGGAAACCAGTCTGCTGTTGTATTTGCGCCCTCATCTGGTAAGACCTTTGAGTGATGCTGGAGACGGAAAAGCAAAGGGCTTCCGCTTCAAAGCCATGCAAGAAGGCTGGGCGTGGGCAGAAAGAAAATGGATGCAAGTAACTGCAGATACCGGAGTGGGTGACCCACGCCAGGCGACCGCTGAGAAAGGCGAAAAGTATTTTAAAGTTGTGACTCAAAAAGTAGCACAGTTTTTCACGGAAGTAGCGAACACATCAAAGCAAGATTTCTATAGTTAATTTCTTTGCATTCTTCGTACCCTTGCGAGAACTTATTTATCAAAACGATTATGATTAATCAAATTAATGAAGCCACTGAATACTTACGGAAGAAGGGCATTAAAACACCAGAGGTTGGAGTAATTCTGGGCACGGGTCTCGGCAATAAGTTTGTGGAGCAAATCAAAAATCCGATTGTTATCAATTATAATTCTATTCCGCATTTCCCTATTTCTACAGTAGAATTTCATAAAGGCAAACTCATTTATGGTGATGTGAAAGGAAAGAAAGTGCTCGCCATGCAAGGCCGCTTTCATTACTATGAAGGATACTCCATGCAGCAGATTACATTGCCAGTGCGGGTGATGAAGATGATGGGAGTAATGCAATTGCTGATTTCAAATGCAGCAGGCAACATGAACATGAAGTGGAAGAAGGGAGAACTCATGTTGATAGAAGATCACATTAATTTACAACCTGATAATCCTTTACGCGGTCCTAACTTTGAAGTTTTCGGTCCGCGCTTCCCCGATATGAGTCAGCCCTATTCAAAAAATATGAATGATCTATTGGTTAAAATCGCGAAAGCAAAAAAGATTAAACTCAATAGGGGAGTGTACGTAGCCGTGATGGGCCCTAACCTTGAAACGCGTGCCGAGTATCGTTTCCTTCATCAAATTGGTGCCGATGCTGTGGGTATGAGCACCGTGCCCGAAGTATTGGTTGCCAACCACATGGCTTTACCTTGTTGTGCCATTTCAGTACTCACCGATGATTGCGATCCGGATAATCTGAAACCGGCATCCATAACAGAAATTGTTGCTGTTGCCGGAAAGGCAGAATCCAAACTTACGGAGTTGTATGTGGAGTTGATCGCGAAGATTTGATCGATGGCTTTTCGTGCAAAGATCCTCGTGATCCTTTTGTACTCTTTCTTTCTTCGTGGTTTAAATTGTTGAGGTGGTGCAACCTTCAGCATGTCATCCACGTCTTATAAGGCAAACCAATCATCTTATGAAAACGCTACTAGCCACAGGAGTATTACTTTCCTCATTTTCTGTTTTAGCACAATCTGATAAAACAGGCAATTTTCATTTGGATAAGGAATTTAAAATGGAATCGGCTGGTGTTATTCATCTAAGTTCGTCAGACGCAAAAGTTTTTATCATTGGCTCATCACGATCAACAGCTCATGTTAAGATTGATCGCGAAGTAACCACGAAGGGTTTGATCTTTGGGGAGGAGAAATTTACAGTGGATGTTACTGAGCAGAATGGCGGTCTGTTGATAAAGGAGAGATCGGGGAGTACTCATGTAGGCATGGTAGGCTACTACAATGAGAACTACACCATGAATATTGAAGTGCCCACGGGTGCCAGCCTGGTAATACGTGGTGATGATGGAGATTATTTTATCAAAGCGGTGAACGGCTCCATCGAACTTGATCTGGATGATGCCGATGTCGAACTCGCGGGTTGTTTGGGAAGCAATTTTAAAATTCGTCTTGATGATGGTGACCTTCGCATGGACACCGGAAAAGGAACATTAGAGGTGGATGCCGATGATGCGGATATC
>JANOUH010000100.1:0-4550 GCA_031416795.1 Cytophagales bacterium
ATCATTAACACCACCGACAGCGATCAGTTGGTTGATCAGATTGTGAATGCAGGTTCTATTTTTCTTGGGCCTTATACACCAGAAGCAGCAGGCGATTATGCATCAGGAACAAATCACACATTGCCCACCAACGGATTTGCCAAAGCATTTGGTGGAGTGTCCTTAGAAAGCTTTATGAAGTACATCACGATACAGAGAATCACGCAATCAGGACTTGAATTACTTGGCCCAATAGTTGAAGAAATGGCCGAGGCAGAGCAATTAAAAGGTCATGCCATAGCCGTAAGGGTAAGAAGAAAATAATTTTATGTTTGAATTAGAAAAATTAGTTCGCCAGAACGTATTGAAGTTAAAGCCCTATTCTTCCGCGCGGGACGACTTTAAGGGAAGCGCGTCTGTGTATCTGGATGCCAATGAAAATCCATTTCCATCACCCTTCAATCGTTATCCGGATCCGCATCAACTTAAATTGAAAGAGAGAATCTCGATCATCAAAAAAATTCCGGTCGATCAGATTTTTCTTGGCAATGGAAGCGATGAACCAATCGACCTGTTGATTAGAGCTTTTTGCGAGCCAGGCACAGACAACGTATTGATTCCACAACCTACCTACGGAATGTATACGGTGAGTGCAGAAATCAATAACGTTGAAATCAAAAACATAAAACTCACGGAGGATTTCGATCTTGATATCAATGCGTTACGTGAGGCGTGGGGCGATCAAACGAAATTGATATTCCTTTGCAGTCCCAATAATCCATCGGGAAATTTGCTGGATCCCGAAAAGATTAAAAGCGTGCTTACACAATTTAACGGAATTGTTGTTGTTGATGAGGCCTACATCGACTTCACCAACTATCCGGGTTTTGTTACTTTATTAAAAGCGTATCCCAACCTGGTTGTTTTACAGACCTTGTCAAAAGCCTGGGGGCTTGCCGCAATTCGTTTAGGGATGTGTTTTGCCAGCGCTGAAATCATTGCTGTACTCAACAAGATCAAGCCACCTTACAACATCAGCATCTTATCACAACAAGCTGCGCTGGAAGAATTGCATTTCGAAGTAAGGAAAAACAGATGGGTAACAGAAATCATCGTTGAAAGAGAAAAACTAAAAGAAGGATTATCCAAAATCGATTCGGTACAAAAGGTTTATCCGTCAGATGCTAACTTTCTATTAGTAAAAATGAAGAAGGCGCGAAGTGTGTATGAAGCACTGGTTCAAAAAGGAATCATTGTCAGAGACAGGTCGAACGTTATTTTGTGTGATGATTGCCTTCGAATTACTGTCGGTACGCAACAGGAGAATCAAATTCTGCTTAACGAATTAAAACAGGTATGAAGAAAGTTCTATTTATTGATCGCGATGGCACGTTGATACACGAGCCAGCCGATGATCCACAAATTGATAGTTTTAATAAATTGAAGTTTGTTGCAGGTGTATTTACATGGCTTGGCAAAATTGCGCGTGAAACAGACTATGAACTGGTGATGGTAACTAACCAGGATGGATTAGGGACGGCAAGCTTCCCGGAAGAAACATTCTGGCCTGTTCAGAATATGGTGATGCATACACTGGCTGGTGAAGGAATTCATTTCGAGGCTGTTCATGTAGACCCTACTTTGCCCCATGAAAATAAACCCACACGAAAGCCCGGTGTAGGCATGCTCGGCAAATACTTCACCGGTGAATATGATTTAAAAAGCTCATTTGTTATCGGAGATCGGTTGACAGACGTTGAGCTGGCAAAAAATCTGGGTGCCACCGCCATCTTGATGAATGATGGCAGCCTTCAAAACGCACTGGTAGAAAAAGGACTTGATTCTGTAACAAAGCGGATCATCCATACCTGGAAAGAAATTTATGAAGCCGTACTCCCCGCCCGAACTGCACAAGTACAACGAACGACCAAAGAGACGGATATTTTTGTTTCGGTGAAACTGAATGGAACCGGCAAGTCGAACATTCAAACGGGTCTTGGTTTTTTTGATCACATGCTTGATCAACTTTCCCGCCATGGTTTAATCGATCTTGACATAAAAGTAAAGGGCGATCTGCACATTGACGAACATCATACGATCGAAGATACTGGATTGGCTTTGGGAGAAGCTTTTAATAAGGCACTTGGAGACAAGCGCGGAATCGAGCGATACGGTTTCTGCTTGCCTATGGACGATTGTCTTGCGCAGGCAGCGATCGATTTTGGGGGAAGGCCCTGGCTAGTTTGGGAAGCAGAGTTTAAGAGAGAGAAAATTGGTGAGATGCCTACCGAAATGTTCTTCCACTTTTTTAAATCATTTTCGGATACAGCCAAATGCAATCTGAACATCAAGGCAGAAGGAACCAACGAGCATCATAAGATTGAAGCTATTTTCAAGTCATTCGCGAAAGCGATCAAGATGGCCGTTAGAAAAGACCCGTTTAATGATCAGTTGCCGAGCACGAAGGGAACTTTGTGAGATGAGTTGTAATATAAAGTAGGCAGTCCTGACGCTGCGGTCAGGATGCTTACATTTATCGTAAGCATAGGCAGTAGGTAAGCAGTAGGCTGTAGGCAAGTAGGCAATATAAAAGTAGGTAGTAGGCAATAAGCAGTAGGCAAATAAAATTAAGAATTCGTCTTTCTTAGTAATTCAACATGGTTTCAGTAATAAAATACAATGCAGGTAATATTCGGTCGGTGGCATTTGCTTTAGAGCGATTGGGTGTTGAGTTTTCCATCACCGATAACCATGAAGAAATTCAGAAGGCTGATCACGTGATTTTTCCAGGTGTGGGGGAAGCCAGCAGTACCATGAACTATCTTCAGAATCACAAACTGGACATCATGATCAAGGAACTAAAACAGCCTGTGCTTGGTATTTGTCTTGGTATGCAATTGATGTGTTCCTCTTCCGAAGAAAATAATACGACCTGTCTGGGAATTTTTGATGAGCAAGTCAAACTATTCAAGCCGGTAAATAATGAGAAGGTTCCTCACATGGGTTGGAATTCACTTACCCTAACTAATGGATGGTTAGATGACCGTGTGAACGGACAATATGTTTACTTTGTGCACAGTTATTATGTCCCCGTAAACCCACACACAACGGCTATTACAGATTATATACTGCCCTTCAGTTCAGCCATAAAAAAGGATAATTTTTATGCAGTCCAGTTTCATCCTGAGAAATCATCAGCCATGGGTGAAATAGTACTGAGAAGTTTCCTAAACAAATCGTAAATCGGACAAATTTTAAGTGATGCGTATTATTCCTGCTATCGACATTATTGACGGAAAATGTGTGAGACTAACACAGGGGGATTTCAAAAAGAAAAAAGTGTACCGTGAAGATCCTGTAGAAGTAGCTCTGGAATTTCAGAATGCTGACCTGGAATGCCTGCACCTCGTTGATTTGGATGGAGCCAAACAAGGAAAAGTCGTAAATTGGGATGTCGTTCGTGAAATTCAGGAGAAGACAGCGCTGAGTGTTGATTTTGGTGGTGGTGTAAAAACCGATGAAGAAGTCGAGCAACTCCTCGATCTGGGCGTTCATCAGATTAACGTTGGAAGCATGGCCGTAAAAGAACCTGCAAAATTTTCAGAGTGGCTTAAACGATATGGTCCTGAAAACTTTGTATTGAGTGCCGATGTGAAAGGAGAAAACGTTTCCATCAATGGGTGGTTAGAGGAAACAAAATTCAGGTTGTTTGACCTGGTGAGCCAGTTTGAAAAACAAGGGCTTGAATTTTTGACCTGCACCGATATCGGAACCGATGGTATGATGAAAGGTCCTAATATTGGCTTGTATAAAAAACTGGTCAATCGTTATCCAAAATTAAAAGTCGTTGCGAGCGGAGGTGTATCATCCATCGATGATCTAAAAGAATTAAAGTACACCCACGTCTATGGGGTAATTATTGGAAAGGCCATTTACGAAGGCAAGCTCAAACTAGCCGAGCTAAAAGCCTTCCAGAATTCGTAAATCTAACTACAAACCGTGCTCACTAAACGAATTATACCTTGCCTGGATATCAAAGACGGTCGCACGGTAAAGGGTGTTAATTTCATAGACATTCGTGATGCCGGTGATCCTGTTGAACTGGCAGCCGCCTATGCGGCACAGGGTGCTGATGAATTGGTCTTTCTGGATATCTCTGCCACCAATGAAAAAAGGAAAACATTTGCGTCTTTGGTAAAAGAAATTGCCACTCATGTAAACATTCCTTTTACGGTTGGTGGTGGAATCACCAGTGTAGCGGATGTCGCTCCCCTACTCGAAGCCGGAGCGGATAAAGTAAGTATCAATTCGGCTGCAGTAAAAAACCCAGACTTGATTGATGAATTAGCAAAAGCATTCGGTTCTCAATTTGTCGTGCTTGCCATTGATGCGCGAAAAGTTGGTAATCAATGGACTGTTCATACTCATGGAGGCACAAAGCTTACTGATAAAAAATTATTCTCCTGGGCCAAAGAGGGACAATCGCGTGGAGCGGGAGAAATTCTATTCACCAGCATGGATCATGATGGCACCAAACAAGGTTTTGCCATTGACCCATTGGCAAAACTTCA
>JANOUH010000101.1:0-4677 GCA_031416795.1 Cytophagales bacterium
AAAAGAATAAAATCAAGTACTTAGCTCTTTGCATATAATTGCAGTTATAGCAAATCTACAAAAAAACATACAACCGTTTACGTTTATCATACGGTGAATTTTTTGTTGATCTAATTTTTTCAGGAAGGGTAACCAACAGCAATCACCACTGATATAAGATGTGTGGATCAAAACGGATAACCGATACCCACATTGTAAATGACGGGCTCTCGATCGACTCCAAATGGTTTGAAAAATTTAAACTTATCCAGCACAAATCGGTCACCTTGCTCGCGCCCCGGATCATAGACTTTTATTCCTACATCAAGGCGGAGCACCAGAAACGAAAAGTCAAATCTCAAACCGAAGCCGGTACCAATTCCCATCGCCTTATAAAAATTCTTGTTAAATTTTGAAGAGCCTTGCCAGGAGGCTTTTGTTGGTGATTCCTCATTCGACTGCACCTCGTGAAAGGACCAGACGTTCCCGACATCGACAAACACGGCTCCATTGACAAATCCAAAAAGTTTTCTGCGTAGTTCAATACTTCCTTCTAGCATGATATCACCGGGTTTCTCATAACTATAATCAAACAAGCCATCGGCTTCAGGATTTGTGGCGAGGTTTGGTGGCACCGTTCCTAAACCTAATCTTCTTGGACGCCATGCTCTTATGCTATTGCTACCTCCCACAAAAAAATATTTTTCATACGGGAGTACTTTATTATCACTATAGGCAAACCCAACACCGGTATTAATTCGGTATGCCAGTAATGTATTTTTATCAATCACGATAGTCTTTCGGACATCCAAACTGAACCGTAGATATTTATAGAGTTCAAGTCCCATGTCTGTGATGTATTTTGGAAGGGCCAGGTTGAATAATGAACCACCGGATTCAGCTTGGGCACGAACGTATAATGAACTGCGTTCTGTGTTACCATAATTGTTGGGGTTCCATGTCACTCCAAAAATCATACTACTCACAAACGATGGCTTAAACGAATTACGTAGATTATTGCCCTGGTTTTCCTGAAGATCCATCAGCAGGGAATCAAAAGCAGGATCAAGTGTAGAGCGGATTACGTTTAAGCTGATGAGTGTAAATGAATATTGTGTTGTCTGAGTATTTTCCCACGTGTAGGTGTCGGATACAGTCGTGATCGATCGTTTGTATTCAGGGCGGTCCGTATAGGCATATCCTGCCAGAAGCCTGGTGCGGGGATTGTATTTGCCAAGCTGATAAGCTTTACTTTCTTTAAATGGAAAAAGAAATTGAGGGAATATAATGCTTCCATTCACACCTGCTTCCGTGCTTTTATAAAAATTGTTTTGGTCAGTTGCCGAGGCAACACCCTCAAATCCAAACCTTCCATTGATCTCAATAATCTCGAGCCCCCTAAATACATTGCGCTTTTTAAAACTGGTACTGAAGTACGGCCCCGGAAATCCTTGCGACACAGTCATGCCTGCTTCGTTCGACCAGGAATATCGGTCCAGTGGACTGGAGAAAATATTGGCAATAAACTTTCCCCCTGAGGTGTCGTAGTTGATGTTTATGAATTTAAATATGTCCAGGTTGGCTAGTTGTCGCTGCGTATTAAATGTTTTTGATCGGTTATAAAGACTGTCTTTGTTAATGAACACGCGCTGAGCAAGAACTTTTTTGCTGTATTGGTTCTGAAAATAGCTGAATGTTATATCCCGATATGGCTCTGATCTTCGCTTCATTTTATCCTTGACGATTACCGCTGCATCCGTCTGAAAAATGATAGAATCAACGTCAAATACTTTATGAGAACTTCTTCTTGGCGGATTTTTGATTTCTATTTCCAAAGCAATGCCATGATCATCGGTATAGCTCGTGTCCACAGCAAATTCAATATACTGCCTAGTGAAATCATAGTAACCCCGGTCTTTAAGAAAGAGGTCAATCCGTTCACGTTCCTTGTTCAATTTACTTTGATCATACTGATCAAATTTTTTGAGCAAGCTTAGATCTTTTTCCTTCAGCAAAAGAGATAATACCTGATCATCGGGCACCTGAAAGAATATGGTGTCATAATAATAGGGACGCCCCGGTGAAATCACATAGGTTACACTGACTCGCTTTTTGAATTCCTGTGTGGTAAATGAAACTTTGTTTTTAAAATAGCCCTTCGTGAAAAGATAGTTTTCAATTTTATCTACGGTGGCAATGATACTTACTGAATCAAAAACAGTGGCCGGCTCGCCCCATTGCATCCGGTTATTACCTTTATCTATTTTTTTGGTTATGGCATCCCTTTTTTGCTGTTTCTTATATTGCAATTGTGTGATTTTTGATTGCTTGGTAGTGGCTGCTATTTTCTTATCATACTTCTCTTCCACTCTTGTTCTTTTATCAATATACGCTTGCTGCTTATAATTTTTCTCTCCCCAGTGATGCATCCACACTAATGAATTTATGGGGAGCCCTAAAAGTCTGCGATTTACTTTTTTAACATAGAGGTCGGGGAGAGGGGAGGAATTAAATCCTTTTGGGGCGCGGATTGTTTGGCGATACAGTAACTTTTGATTTTCTTGGAGATAGCGCGTGCCTAAACAACTGCTTAACAGCCACGGCACAAATAGAACCAATACAATTCTTTTTAACTTATTCACAATGATCTCCAAAGCCAAAGTTAAGTACATCAAATCATTGCAAGTAAAGAAATACCGGATAGAGGAACAAAGCTTTGTGGTAGAGGGAGCAAAAAGTGTTACCGAACTCTTAATGTCTGATTTTGTGACTACTTGGGTCGCTGCCACCGAGAGCTTTATTGGTCAACACGAAAAAGAACTTAAGTCCAGCATGGCCGAGGTAGCGGTAGCTTCTTTTGAGCAATTGTCTGCTCTTGGAAGTTTTCAGACTAATGATGCCGCTTTGGCCGTTGCCAGAATAAAACCAAATCGTACACTTACGATTGAGGATGGCGAGATTGCTCTGGTTCTTGATTCAATACGTGATCCGGGTAATATGGGCACCATCATCCGCACAGCCGATTGGTATGGAATAAAAAATATTATTGCATCAGAGGAGACTGCAGATTTTTATAATCCGAAAGTGCTTAGCGCCAGTATGGGTTCATTCTGCAGAATCTCTATACAATATGTTTCTCTTGTTGATTATCTCACAGCGGTTGACAGGCCTATCTTCGGTACTTTTTTAGAGGGTATTGATGTGCACCAACTTTCGTTTTCATCCGGTGGCCTCATTGTTATTGGCAATGAATCCAATGGTATATCTCCTGAAGTGGAAAAACTGGTAAGTCAGAAAATTACAGTGCCTCGCTTTGGCAAAGCAGAATCATTGAATGCAGCCATCGCCACCGGAATTGTTCTGGATGTAGTAAGACAATCAAAGAAATGAGTTGCTCTCCTGTGCTGCTTCGTCTGAAATTCTCTGTGCATTTTCTTTCCCTAAGTATCGATCAATGACATAGTGACCTAAATAAATAAATGGGGTCAATAAAATGGCTACTGAAAATTTATAGATATAATTGGTGATACCAATAGCTAGAATCTGCTCACCCGAGAATATTCCAAAGAAAGCAATGTATAGTACCACAAAACTATCAATGAATTGTGATACCAGGGTTGACCCTGTCGCTCGTAGCCAAAGCATTTTTTGTCCTGTTAATTTTCTTAGTTTTTGGAATACGAATACGTCCACCAATTGACTGATCAGGAAGGCGGCCAGAGAGCCAATGATAATCCGTTGCCCTTGCCCCAGAATTTTATTGAAAGCAAAGTCCATGTTGAAGTAATTACCCTGGGCATCCTGGTTGTTGGCCTCCAACCACCATTGTGCCGGTGGAAGTTTGATGGTTAAGAAGATGACAATAAATGAATACGCAATAAAGAAAGCGGCCAGGTAACTTATTCGTTTCACTCCCGGTTTACCAAAGTATTCGTTGATCAAATCAGAGGTAATAAACACAACCGGCCATATGACGGCACCGGCCGTAAGATTGAAGTCCATGGTGAAGCCCAATATGTTCAGATGGGCAGGTTGAAATCCTAGTGTATTTTCTCCAGAGAAAATCTTCACGCCAATCATTTCTGCCATGATGGCGTTGGTGAGAAAAATCCCGGCAAGGATGACAAACAGACGGTTCTTTTTTTGGTCTAGAGTCATGTTGCTAATTCAAAGATATTTCCTTCTATGGCGAGTTCTGTATTTAGAAAAATTTCCCTGGCCTCTGCTAACATCGGCTCCAATTCACGATAGCGGGCTGAGAAATGTCCAATCAAGAGTTTTTTTGCACCACACTGCCTGGCCATCGTGGCGGCCTCTGCAGCGGTACTGTGCTTTGTTTCTCTGGCTTTTTCTTTTTCTTCTTCCATGAAGGTAGCCTCATGGTATAAAAGGTCTACCTCGCGAATTTGTTCCATCATATTTTCATTCCATGCCGTATCAGAGCAAAAGGCATAGGATAATGAGGGTTGCGATGGCAGGGTATATTCGCTGTTGCGATACAAGAGATTTCCTATTTCGTCATGCACATCGGCACCGGTCTTAAGTTGTGCAATGTGCTGAAGAAGCATTCCTTCTCTTAATTTTTCTTTGTTGATTTTTCTTGGCTTCGCCTTTTCGCGAAACAAAAATCCTGCACAATCTAATTTGTGAATGAGCGGGATAGTATGAACGGTGAGCACATCGTCTTCGTGAAGTAAT
>JANOUH010000102.1:0-22930 GCA_031416795.1 Cytophagales bacterium
AACCACAGCGATGCGTGAAACTAATCTACCTGAGGCTCGCATTATTAATGAACGCGGCCGCACGACTGGTCACTGCCGGATGTTTGCGGATTTAGTGGATGATGGATCGTGGGTGGAGGCAAGAATTGACACCGCCATTCCTGATCGTGCACCAACACCGAAACCAGATATCAGAAAGATGCTTGTACCAATTGGCCCAGTGGTTGTATTTGGTGCAGCGAATTTTCCCTTAGCGTATTCAACTGCTGGTGGTGATACAGCTTCTGCACTGGCAGCAGGATGTCCGGTAATTGTGAAAGCCCATCCTGCCCACGCTGAAACATCAGAATTAATTGCAAGAGCAGTGCAAAAAGCCATTGAAAAAACAGGAATGCCGCAAGGCGTATTTCAACATATTCATGGTGCAAGCTTTGAGGTAGGTCAGGCATTAGTGAAGCATTCGTTTACCAAAGCAGTTGGCTTCACAGGTTCTTTGGCAGGAGGGAAGGCATTATTTGATTTAGCTAATCAACGCCCGGAGCCCATTCCAGTATTTGCTGAGATGAGCAGTATTAATCCGGTTATTCTATTACCAGAAACCTTAATCAGAGATGCGGAAAAAACAGCCACGAGATTAGCGGGTTCAATAACACTTGGTGTAGGTCAGTTTTGTACAAACCCCGGATTGATCATGGCTGTTGAAGGAGATGGATTGGATCGATTCATTAAAGCATTATCCGAAGAAATCCGAAAAGCAAATTCTGGCACCATGTTGCATCAGGGTATTGCCGATAATTATGCTAAGAAATTAACCAATACGCTCGAGCAGAAAGGTGTAAAAGTAGAAGGTCAATCTACTTCCGAAGCAAATGCTTCTCAAGGTTCACCTCATGTTGCTTCCGTATCAGCGGAGAACTTCATGAAAAATCCTGCATTAGCAGAAGAAGTGTTCGGACCGTTTTCGTTAATTATTCGTTGTAAAAATAATGAGGAATTACTTTCAGTAGTCAATCGTTCACATGGCCAGTTGACCTCTACGATCATCGCTGATGAAGTTGAGTTAGTAAAGTATTCTAGTTTATTAAACATGTTGGTTGAGAAAGCGGGTCGTTTAGTTGTGAACGGAGTTCCTACTGGTGTTGAAGTTTGTCCTTCTATGCATCACGGTGGTCCGTTTCCCGCAACAACGGATTCACGTTTCTCTGCGGTTGGCACCGATGCCATCAAACGTTTTGCACGCCCTGTTTCCTTTCAGAATTTTCCTGATGCTGTTTTGCCTTATGAATTACAAGAATTAAATCCATTGAAGATTTGGAGATTGAGAAATAATGAATGGAGTAGGAGGTAGGCAATAGGCAAGGTGCAGTAGGCAATGGATTGATCTATCTTGTTGCCTACTGCACCTTGCTTACTGCTTACTCATAATTAATAGACTATGAGTAAAACATTTTTTTGCGTTGATGCCCATACCTGTGGTAATCCAGTTCGTGTTGTAGCAGGAGGTGGTCCGCAATTGATTGGGGCTAACATGAGCGAAAAACGTCAACACTTTTTGCGTGAGTTTGATTGGATACGCAAAGGCCTGATGTTTGAACCACGTGGTCATGATATGATGAGTGGGAGTATTTTATATCCGCCATCCGATCCGGCCAACGATGTGGGAATTCTTTTTATTGAAACCAGTGGTTGCTTACCCATGTGCGGCCATGGAACAATTGGTACAGTAACCATTGCCATTGAAGAAGGTCTCGTGATTCCGAAAACACCGGGTATTTTAAATCTGGAAGTGCCTGCGGGTCTAGTTCGTGTTGAATACAAGCAAGAAGGCAAGAAAGTGAAGTCAGTAAAAATCACGAATGTAAAAGCTTATCTCGCTGCAGAAAATATAACAGCAGAGTGTCCGGATCTTGGTGAATTAACGCTGGATGTTTCTTATGGTGGAAATTTTTATGCCATTGTGGATCCACAACCAAATTTTCCCGGCATTGAAAATTTCACTGCAAATCAATTGATTAGTTGGAGTCGCGAACTGAGAAAGGATATCAATAAGAAATATCAATTCGTTCATCCTGACAATCCAACGATCAACGGATGCAGTCATATTCTCTGGGCGGGAAAAGTAATTGATCCGACATCAACGGCTCGCAATGCTGTGTTCTATGGAGATAAGGCAATCGATCGCTCTCCCTGTGGCACGGGAACTTCCGCGCGACTGGCTCAATGGTATGCCAAAGGAAAATTGAAGAAGGGAGAGAACTTTATTCACGAAAGTATCATTGGTTCTAAGTTTATTGGAAGAATAGAAGAAGTGACAGAACTGAATGGAAAACCAGCCATCATTCCCAGTGTAGAAGGTTGGGCTAAAATTTACGGATATAATACCATCAAAATTGATCCGGATGATGATCCATATGCTTACGGATTTCAGGTTCTTTAATTGACGACAGCATCATGAGCAACATCGGAATTATTGGAGGTGGCATAATAGGATTGAGTTCAGCGTACTATTTAACAAAAGCCGGACATCAGGTCACCATCATTGAGCAAAGTGATTTAAAGGACGGATGCTCATTTGGCAATGCAGGCATGATTGTGCCGAGTCACCTTATTCCATTGGCTGCACCGGGCATGATTTCGAAAGGAATCCGCTGGATGTTTAATTCAACGAGTCCATTTTATGTGAAGCCTCGCCTGAGTGGCGATTTAATAAAATGGGGATATCATTTCTATAAGAATTCTACGAAAGAACATGTTGCGAAAGCAGCACCTGCGCTAAAAGAAATCAGTTTGTTAAGTAAGGCTATGTATCAGCAACTTGCCAAAGAACTTCCTTTTGATTTTGGTTATCAAGAGCGTGGGTTACTCATGCTCTATCAGACCAAAGAGACAGAACATGAAGAAGCAGAAACAGCGGCTCTCGCCAATAAACATGGCATCGAAGCGCATGTGATTTCAGCAGAGGAAGTACAGAAACTGGAACCGGATGTAAAAGTGAAAGCACGTGGTGGTGTTTATTTCCCAGGAGATGCGCACCTCACACCGCAGTCATTAGTAAATCAGTTAATGACTTTTCTGAAAGAGAAGTCAGTAAAATTTCAAACGAATACTACCGTTCAGGATTTTATTATTGAATCCGGTAAGATTAAAACTATTCAAACGGATCAAGGAGATTTTTCATTTGATGATGTGGTGATTGCCACAGGCTCATGGTCAGGAATGCTAGCTGCCAAGTTAGATTTGTCATTGCCTATGCAGGCAGGAAAGGGATATAGCTTCACCATTCCAAACATGATAAAAAATGTGCGTGTGCCTTCTATTTTTCTTGAGGCGCGTGTAGCGGTCACTCCTATGATAAATAATTCATTACGTTTTGGTGGCACCATGGAAATCACAGGTGTTGATCATAGCATTAGCATGAATCGCGTAAAGGGAATTGTTGATTCGATTCCTCACTACTATCCTGAAATGAAAGTGGCGATGCCCAGGACTGAAGAGATCTGGCATGGATTGAGACCCTGTTCGCCTGACGGACTTCCTTACATCGGAAGAAGTAAGAAAATAACAAATCTTGTATTGGCTACAGGGCATTCCATGATGGGCTTGAGCCTTGGCCCCGGCACAGGAAAGTTGGTTTCAGAATTAATCAATCATGAAAAAACCAGCATTAGCATTGCCGCGTTTACACCCGAGAGGTTCTGATGAGACAAAGTGAGTTTATATCAGGACTTATTTTAACTTGTAACCATCTCCGTTTTATTGAGTAATCCGTTAGAGGAATCGTTACCCCAATCCTTGCGCTTATGTTTAAAAACAATCTGAAAATTGCTTTACGGAGTCTGCTAAAGTAAAAGGTCTATACACTGATCACTGTTTTTGGCTTATCGGTAGGCATCGCCAGTTGTATTTTGATTGTTCTCTTTGTGCGAAATGAATTCTCGTATGATACGTTCTTTGCGGATAAGGAAAGAATATATCGGATGGTACTGGAGCGAAAGTACCCCAATCATTCTACTTTTTATGCAGTGGTGCCTCATTCCTTTGAGGGAGTGATTAACCGTGACTTTCCAGAAGTGGAAGAGTCGGTGAATGTGTTTGGATTTCAGAATTTTTCCATGTCATATAAAAATGAAAGAGATGAAGTAAGTCAGTTTGATGAAGATTTTGTTGCCATTACGGATACTAATTTTTTTAAGATCTTCAATTTCAAATTATTGCAGGGAAATCCGGCTACCGCATTAGGCCAAGCCAATGAAATGGTGGTGACCGAGGAAATGGCCAAGCGGTATTTTGGTAACGCTGATCCAATTGGAAAAATTTTAAGAGCAGGTGAGCAGGAGTTTAAAGTCAGCGGTGTTTGTGAGAATGTTCCTCCCACTTCTCACTTTAAATTCAGTGCATTAATTGCAGTCGCTACTTTTCCTTTTACCAAACAAGAAAACTTCACGTCATTTTCAACTTTTACCTATTTCAAATTGAAGCCGGGCAATGATGCCGGTGACTTTGAAGCGAAACTTCCAAAAGTGGTAGATACCTATGCAGCCGCACAGATAGAAAGAAACCTTGGTAAATCATGGGCGGATTATAGTAAGGAGGGCAATGGCTATCGCTACTTCTTGCAGCCATTATCGGGCATTCACCTGGACCCTACAAATCTCGAAGCTCAAATGAAACCCGGTGGAAATCGTACGACTGTATATATTCTGATATCGGTGGCGATTTTAATTTTGTTGATAGCCTGCATCAACTTTATGAATCTGGCCACGGCACGTTCTGCTGAGCGCGCTAAAGAGGTTGGTATCCGCAAAGTAATGGGTTCATTCAAACAGCAATTGATTACTCAGTTTCTTACAGAGTCATTTGTGCTGAGTGCTGTTGGTGTTGCGTTGGCCGTTACAATTCTTTATTTTATTCTTCCTTATTTCAATAATCTTACAGAAAAGCAACTTACGATTCCATTTGATTTAATGTCTTTATTGGTTTTGGTAGTACTGACTATCTTTGTTGGGTTGATGGCTGGTATATATCCTTCATTTATTCTTTCATCATTTAATCCCGTGGTGGTGATGAAAGGAAACTTTACCGGACATTCCAAGGGCAAGTGGATCAGAAATGGGTTGGTGATTTTTCAATTCTGGATTTCAATCAACCTGATGATCGGCACGATGGTTATTCAGAATCAAATGAAATTCATGTCGGAAAAGTCGTTGGGTTTTGATCGCGAGCAAGTATTGGTTGTGGAGAAAGGATTTAACCTGGATCCACAGAGAATGACTACTCTGATCGAAGAGATAAAAAGGTTATCAGAAGTGGAGAGCGCTGCAGGTTCATTTGCCATCCCTTCGCACGAAGGAGATTTCTTTGGAATCCAGTTTCAGCCCGAAGGATCATCTGAAATATTAACAACCAAAACGATGATTATCGCTGACGGGTTGGGGGAGACCTTGGGAATGGAATTGCTGGAGGGAAGATGGTTTTCTAAAGAGACCAAAGATTCATTATCGATCATGCTCAACGAATCTGCTGTAAAAGTGATGGGCTTGGAAAACCCGATCGGAAGAAAATTGATTGATATGCAAGAACGTCCAGAAGGAAACATCTCAGTTCCATATGTGATCACAGGAATTGTAAAAGATTTTAATTTTATTTCGTTGAGAGAAAAGGTTACACCTCTTGTGATTCAAAGTAATGAGGGTTTCGGTGGTGGCAATCAATATGTCGTGACAAGAATCAAAGCGGGACAAATCACTTCAGCTATTCAATCCATTGAAGCAAAGTGGAAGCAGTTGGTTCCGGAGCAATCATTTAAATTTTCTTTCTTAGATCAAAATATCAATGAGCAATATAAAGGAGAGCAGCAGTCGGGCAGATTGTTTGCTATCTTTTCAGGCTTAGCCATTTTTGTTTCTTGTATTGGGTTGTTTGCGTTATCAGCTTACATCACCAATCTTCGCACAAAAGAAATTGGAGTGAGGAAAGTATTGGGTGCATCGGTGCAAAGTGTGGTTGTCCTGCTATCTATAGATTTTACTAAGATGATTCTATTGTCATTTGCGATGGCTGTGCCTGTTGCGTGGTATGTAATGGAACACTGGTGGCTGGAGAACTTTGCTTATCGTATCAACATCAGCGTATGGATATTTTTGATTTCCGGGGCTATGGCTTTTCTGATTGCGTGGCTCACGGTTAGTTATCAATCGATAAAAGCGGCAATAGCAGATCCGGTAAAATCATTGAAAAGCGAGTAGTTCAATATTTCGATTCTGGAACAAGTCAATGCAGCCGATGATTAGATTTTCTTTCTTAATACGAATCGATAGTAAGTACGAGGGCCGTTTTTTAATGAACGGTGGAATCTTGAACCTACTACTCCAGCAAAATCGCCAAAAAGCTTTTGCCATTTGGATGGAATGAGTCTTTGTATCCTTTCTATTTTGGATTCATCTTCCTCTTCAATGGCTTTCACCACGTTTTTACTTATGTTTTCTTCTTCGAGCAGTTCAAGTCCACTTTTTTTGAGCAAGTCTCGAAGCTCATCCATTTTCTCTCGCTCACCTCTGAAATCAACCATGAGAAAATAACCACCAGGTGTCAATACCCTCCAGACTTCATGAAGAAATTGTTCAATGGAGCCATAGGCATGACTTGATTCAACGTTGATGACGACATCCACACTTTTATCAGAAAGCGGGATTGCTTCAGCGCTGCCTTGAATGAATTTAAGATTCGGCAAGTGATGCAGCTTGTTGGCAAGATCAACGGCACCTTTCGCAATGTCCATGCCGGTATAAAAAACCGGTTTAAAATGCTCAGCAATATGGCTTGCTCCACCACCTCTTCCGCTTCCCACTTCCAGCACCAGCTTTCCTTCAAGACTGGTTTTCGATGCCAAATAGTGATACATCTGAAGAGGATATTTCTGAATTTTTGGAGCTAACTGAAAATTTATTGGTGGCTCATTGAGATTGGGTTCATATCCATAATTCATAAAGGACCAATCAGTAGCAGGTATCTTATTGGCTAATATTTCGTAGGTAATTTTTGCATTAAGTCGTTTAAACCAGGGAAATCGTTTAAAGTGGTGAATTATGAAATTGATCATGCGTTTACAAGTTAAAATAAAATTCAGAATGAAGAATATATTTTTATCCCTATAGAATGTCAAGAATTCGATTTCATAGCCTGATAACCCAGTAATGTCAATTCTGCCACAATTAGATTTTTCGTGAAATGGGAATAGAGCAATTTCACCATGTCCTTGTTTTGCATTTCGTTGACAATGGAAAATCCCCTGTCGAAATCTACTGGACTGAAGTTTAAGGACTCCATCACATTTCCTGTTCCTCCGGCCAATGTCAGGTGTTGGATGATAGTAAGTTCTTCTTTAGTGAGATCCACCAAGTCTTTTATTTTTTAAATTTGTTCACCAACATCGCCAGCTTTTCTTCCATGCTGATTTCCTTTTCCTTCGGCTTCTCCTTAATTCGATCGGTAGGTTTATTATTCCTAAAATCTTTCCTTGGTCCATTTTGTTCTTTTGGACCAGTTTTCTGTTTCGGTGCTGGTGCAGGTTGATCAGCAAATGGATCACTCTTCATCGACAGTCCTATGCGTTTACGAGCAGTGTCAACTTCAACTACTGTAACTTTTACTTTTTGTTGTACAGCAACAACTTCTTTTGGATCTTTTATGAACTTATCAGAGATGTGGCTGATATGAACCAATCCATCCTGATGCACACCAATATCAACAAAGGCACCGAAGTTGGTTACGTTAGTAACAATGCCGGGCAATGACATTCCGATCTTTAAATCACCAATCGTATTTACTCCTTCCGTAAAACTGAAGACTTCAAAGGATTGTCTTGGATCGCGGCCTGGCTTTTCAAGTTCATTTAAAATATCGGTGAGTGTAGGGAGCCCCACTTTCTCAGTTACGTATTTTTTTATGTCGAGCTGTTTACGGAGTTCGGTACTGCTCATGAGTTCTTTCACCGAACATCCTAAGTCAGATGCCATTTGCTTAACGATCAGATAGCTTTCAGGGTGCACAGCACTCGCATCTAATGGATTTTCAGCTTCACGAATGCGCAAGAAACCCGCAGCTTGTTCAAATACTTTTTCTCCTAAGCGGGAAACTTTCATCAATGATTCACGGGCTTTAAATGGACCATTCTGATTTCTGAATTCGACAATGTTCCTGGCTAATGCAGGACTCAATCCTGAAACGTATGAAAGCAATTCTTTGCTGGCCGTATTAACTTCCACACCCACTGAGTTTACGCAACTCATCACCACGTCATCCAAGCCCTGTTTTAATTTTGTTTGCTCTACATCGTGTTGATACTGACCTACACCAATTGACTTGGGATCAATCTTCACCAATTCAGCCAATGGATCCATCAATCTTCTTCCAATAGAAACAGCACCGCGCACGGTTACGTCTTTATCTGGGAATTCATCACGAGCCACTTCTGATGCAGAGTATACAGAAGCTCCGCTTTCATTCACCATCATCACCAGGATTTTGTGAGGCAATCCAATCGATTTCACAAATGACTCTGTCTCTCTGCCTGCAGTTCCATTACCAATAGAAATTGCTTCGATATCATACTTTTCGCAAAATGATTTTATCAATGCTGCTGACTTAGCACTTTCGCGTTGCGGCTCATGAGGATAGATTACATCGTAATGCAGGAGTTTACCCTGACGATCAAGGCAGACTACTTTGCATCCTGATCTAAAACCGGGATCCAACGCTAATACATTTTTCTGACCTAGTGGAGCCGATAATAAAAGTTCTTTCAGATTAGAGGCAAACACTTTAATAGCTTCTTCGTCTGCTTTCATTTTTGATTCCATCCGAACTTCAGTTTCTAGTGAAGGACGTAGCAATCTCTTATAACAATCTTTGAGGGCTTGCTTTATCTGATCCGCTGCCGCATTCTCCTTGGTGATATACTGACGCTCCATGGAGCTGATCGCTAATTCTTCCGGAGGAAAAATATCAAGGGCTAGTATTCCTTCCTTTTCTCCTCTGCGCATAGCGAGCAGGCGATGAGAAGGTGTTTTAGTAATTGACTCACTCCATTCAAAATAATCTTTGAATTTCTGTCCTTCTGCTTCCTTGCTTTTGAATACTCGGGATTCAATCATTCCTTCGCTCCAGAATAATTCACGAACACGCTTTCTCGTATCTGGATTTTCACTCACCCATTCTGCGATAATATCACGTGCACCATCCAATGCTTCATGTGTATTTGCAACACCTCTCTCTGAATCGATAAAAATTTGAGCAAATGTTTCGAGATCAAAATTTTCCTGATCGAAAAGTTTTTGAGCTAATGGTTCAAGTCCTTTTTCCTTAGCGACACTCGCACGAGTTTTACGCTTAGGTCTATAAGGTAAATATATATCCTCTAACTCTGCAAGCGTTTGAGCCATCACTACGGCCGACATCAATTCAGGAGTAAGTTTTCCTTGCTTTTCAATAGAGTTGATAACGGTCTCTCTGCGTTTGTCTAATTCACCCAATTGTTCTATTCGATCACGGATGGTCGTAATCATTACTTCATCCAGGCTACCGGTCATTTCTTTTCGGTATCGAGATATGAATGGGATAGTAGATCCTTCTGAGAGTAATTGAGCAACTGCATGAACGTTTTTAACAGGTTGGTTGATTTCTTTCGAAATCATATCCACCCAACGCGAAAGATTTTCTTGTTCCATATTTTTTGATCAGGCGCGCAAAAATAGGAGAAGGAATTTACAGTCCCTAAGAAATGGAGGGTTTCATTACTCAAACATGTAAAAACAAAAATGCCACACCGGTTAGGGTGTGGCATCAAAATTCTTCTTATTTCAAACCGAATTAATATTCTTTATTGAAATCACCTCTGCGGAAACCACCGCCACCGCCACGGTTGCCACCACGGCTGCCACCACCGCCACTACCTTCTTCACGAGGGCGTGCTTCGTTAACGACAAGGTTTTTTCCCATGAAATCAGCTCCGTTTAGCTCGTTGATTGCATTACGACCGGCCGAGTCATCTGCCATTTCAATAAATCCAAAGCCACGGCTACGCTGTGTAACTTTGTCCATGATGATCTTAGCAGAGCTTACTTCACCGTACTCGGCAAATAACTGCTTTAGTTGTTCCTCGGATGCCTTCCAGGGAATGTTTGCTACATAAATGTTCATTTTTGTTTTTGAAATTAAGTGATAAAAGTTCTTGGTAATTCTATAGGGCCAGACCGATAATAAACACGATTAGTGGAGTACTTCAGGTAGGAATTATATAATTAACGTATCAAAGGTAATAGTTTTTTCGAATTATCCTCTTTTTGGGTGTCCAAAGGCCGATTTTTGAAATAAAACGTTTAAATAAGTCTGTTAAATTGAATATTGGGGATGTTCCCGCATGAATTTTAAGAGACTTTTGTTGGCTGCTGCCTGCACTTTTCCTTTAAGAAAAGGCGTCCATCCCAATAAAAGACCCGAAAAACCTAATGCCATTCTACTCCAACTCCAAAAGTTAAACGAATCGGTATGCTTGAAAATTAATCCATCTTTAAAGTCGAAATAGGCATGGATAATATTGTGGACGTTTCGTCCAGAGCGCGAAAATGTATAGTACGCATCCCAACGGCAATTGCCTTGATTGCCCTTTGTTGCAACTTCCGAATATTGTAATGAAAAATTTTGCGCGTTTTTGCAAAGCATATGCCACATTGCTTTTACTTCATTGCTGTTTAAATTCGGGAATGCGGGATCACTAAAACTGGCTTCAGGATGATAGCAGGACTGCATGGTTTTCCAGTCGCGTTGCTGAAATGCCTGATAAAATTTCGTGATTATATTTTGATTTTGATTCATATAATTTCCGTTGGTGGAAGTTTTAGTCCTTAGGGCAGTTCATGCTTTTATGCATCTGTAAATTCAAGTATCTTCATGCCAATACTTTAAAATAAAGCTAATCGAAAAGCAATGAAAATAAAACTAGTAGTACTCGGTATGGTCGTAGCAGGAATCAGTTTTCTCGCCACTGGTCAGTCGTTCAATAACCTTCCGGTAACAACACAAAAGCCACCTTTACATGGAAAGCATTGGATGGCGATCACTGGAAAACCATTAGCCGCTACCGCAGGAGCGATGATATTCAGTAAAGGTGGTAATGCTATTGATGCATCATGTGCGATGCTCGCGGCCACCTGCACGATGTTCGATGTACTTAGCTGGGGAGGTGAAACACAGACGTTGATTTATAATCCAAAAACGAAAAAAGTAATTGCGATCAATGCACTTGGTGTAGCACCCACCGGAGCAACCGCTGAGTTTTTTAGAAGCAAAGGAATGAACTATCCGCCCCAATACGGTCCACTTGCAGCAGTGACTCCAGGCACACCGGGTGGATTAATGGTGATGCTTGCTGAGTACGGTACGATGAGTTTGAAGGATGTTCTCACACCTGCGATGCAATTGGCGGATGGATATCCTATAGAAGCACAAACAGCCAATAGCTTTGAGCGTGAAAAGGAACGATTAAAGCAATGGCCTTACTCCAAAGCAGTATTTCTTCCCCATTTGGGTGAGAAACGTGAGGCTCCTGTTGCCGGAGAAATATTTATGCAAAAAGATTTATTAGCAACGCTTCAGAAATTAGTGGATACGGAACAGCAGGCAGTGAAGAAAGGAAAGAATCGTAAGGAAGCAATATATGCAGCCTACGATCGCTTTTATAAGGGGGATATAGCTAAAGAATTCGCACGTGGTGCTCAGGAGCAAGGTGGTTTGATTACCGAGCAAGATCTTGCCAATTGGAAAGTGATTACA
Organism: Cytophagales bacterium; assembly: GCA_031416795.1. Classification (GTDB taxonomy): domain Bacteria; phylum Bacteroidota; class Bacteroidia; order Cytophagales; family Cyclobacteriaceae; genus ELB16-189. The sequence goes on from JANOUH010000102.1 coordinate 11,809, forward strand.
GAAGAACCCACTGTGGTGAACTATAAAGGCATTGATGTATATAAAATGCAACAATGGACACAAGGTCCTGTGATGCTTCAGGCTTTGAACATGTTAGAGAATTTTGATCTGAAGTCAATGGGTTTTAATTCTGCACGATACATCCATACACTTTATCAGGTGATGAACCTGACATTTGCTGATCGTGATTTCTATTACGGTGATCCTTACTTTGCACCGGAAGAACCCATTAAAGGATTGCTTTCTAAAGAGTATGCGAAAGAGAGAATCAAATCCATCAACTGGGAGCGCAACGATCCAAGGGCAGCGCCTGGTGATCCTTATCCTTTCGAAGGGAAAGTAAATCCATACAAGGATTATTTGAAACAAATCTCACAAGCATCCAAGGGCACATACACTTCACCTTTAACAGAAGAATACTTGAATCAGGTTTTCTTAGGTACTACTTCTGTAGAAGCGACAGACAAAGAAGGTTGGGTAGTATCGATCACACCAAGTGGTGGGTGGAATCCAGCTTGTATTGCGGGTAAAACGGGCATCGGTATGAGTCAGCGTATGCAAAGTTTTGTCACCAATCCAAAAGAGAATCCTTTCAACGTAGTAGAACCAGGCAAGCGACCACGCGTTACGCTTACTCCCACCATGGCATTGAAAGATGGTAAACCATTCCTATCATTTGCCGTGCAAGGCGGTGATTCGCAGGATCAGAACTTACTTCAGTTTTTCTTAGATGTGGTTGAGTTTGGAATGACGGTGCAAGAAGCAACAGAAGCACCAAATATTAACACCGATCAACTTCGTCTGTCATTGGGAGGAGAAGATCGTGATCCTAAAGCCGGAAATATTTTATTACACGATAGCACACCTTTCTACGTAAGAAAAGAGTTACAGGGAATGGGCTATCGTCTTCGCTTTGATGACCGCACCAGCGGGCCCATCAATGCAATCTATTTCGATTGGGAACATGGAAGTTTCTGGGGAGGTTCCAGTAATCATGGTGAAGATTATGGAATTGGATGGTAAAAAAAATAGGCAGTAAGCAAAAATACGGTAGGCAAGAACGCAGAAGGTAAACCATTGCCTATGCATTTGCCTACTGCCTACTTTTCAATAGGCTCTATCTACTACACCTGATCCATATACTTTCTTACTTACGTTTTTAGTGTTGCCTTTGTGTTTTATGGTGCCACTTCCCAACACAACAGCATCAAGGGAAGCGGAAGCGGAGAGTTCACAAGTTCCCGAACCACTCATTTTTATTTTAACCGTTTCCAGTTCGCAAGCAAAAGCATTCATGCTACCACTTCCACTCATCACAATATCATTGGTGGTTGCATAGCCTTTCAGTGTTATGTTTCCTGAGCCACTGATTTCAGTTTTCAGGTTATTTCCTTTTACATCCAGTTCAATGCCACCACTACCGGAAACAGATAAGCTCATGTAATCAGAGGCGATGGAATTTTCAGAAACAATTTTACCACCACCGTTAACCTGCAGTTCGTTGATGTTTTTTACGCTCACCATCAACTTCATGGTTGGCTTTACTTTTATATCGTCAATCTTTGCCCAGATGCTTTTGTTGGGGCTATCAGGCTTTCGATCTACACTCACCATCAACACTCCGTTTTCAACTTTTATGGTGGTGAGGTCCCATATTTCGGTAAGTGCTTCTACGGTAACTTCTTGTTTATTGGTTTGCTTTACATAAACGATATAATTGGAGTTCACATAAATGCTTTTAAACTCTGGAAGTTCTAATGTTTTCTTCGTTGTTTGTGCAAATGAAAAGGAAGCAATTGTAAGTAGAATCAGTGACACCAGGATGATGGTGAGGATGAAATTTGTCTTTCTCATGAAGTTTGGGATTTGCCGGGCGAAATCTGCAAAGCTTTGAATACAATCAGGTCAGCCTTTCGACAAGATTACGAGCAGGCACGATAAAATGTATTAACAGTGGTTTGAATAGATTTTTAACTGTTATTTTTTTCTGAAAATGTATTTATAAATAAATACAAAAAGTGCAAGTCCTAAGCACATCATAAAAAACACAGTCGGGGTAATCAGTTTTACAGCATGCATGGTCGTTATAGACGAATTCGTGTTTGAAATTTAACATCATTTCTGATATTTCCCTCAATGGTTTCGCCACCCGATCCAATAGTTTCTTGGTCAGTAAAACGTATATGTGCCCATCTCAACCAGATATCCACCCTTTTAGATACAGAATATTGAAAAACAAGGTAATTTCTTACGCCCACTCCATAATACGCTGGAAAGGAGAACGCGAGCCACACATCCTTTTCATAGATATAAAGGCGGTTGTCATAATCATCGGTATCAAACAATGCATAGCGACCACTGACAGAAAATTTTCCAGAATTCCAGGTTACATCTTGTAAAAGAACTATTCCGTTTGATTTATGATCAGCTACTGAATAAGTACTGAATTGCGCCCTTGTTTTAAAAGTAAGATGAGGATTTATTTGATAGTCAACATTGATCCAGTAATTCCGTTTGGTACCTGGATCTGTCAGATAAAGGTTAGTGTCAGTGGAGTTATTTCTAACTTTAGTTTCTTCTCGTGCTTGGAGAAACACAGAAATAGTCTTAGTTGGTTTATAATTAAATCGTGCAAGCCATTCATTTCCGTCTGAGCGCGTATAACTTCGATATCGTAACCATGGAAATTGGAACAAATCAAAATAGCCGGAGAAAGAATACTTTTTGTTAAATACATATTTCCAACCCCAATATATTCCAGTTTCATTTTGAGGCGTAGTATTTTCAGCAAGCGCATTGCTGTAGAAGCTATGGAAATTGCGATCAAATTTTCGAAACAGAAGAGACACATCCAGTGCCGAAGTAATGCTTCCAATGATTCCTGCTATCCCGCCTATTCCCTTGTCTATCGTGCGAGCACCTTCACTGAAGAAAGAAAAATTCTTCCAGCTATAATTAAGAAAGAAGCCTGCATTGGTATTCTCACTTCCCTGGAAATAGAACGTGTTATAAATATTGGAAGTTGGCACGAGCGGAATGCTGAATTGTGTGTGATGAATTAGTATTCCGGCATCCAATGTTTTGTATTTGTAATTGATAACGCCAGCAATATTCTTTTCTTGTACACTATTTCGATTAGCTAATTCAGATGTTGTGCGATGTAATCCTGTAAGTTGTAAAGAAGAAATAAAATCATAGTCCCCTTCCGTAGTATCTTGTTTGATACTCCCATCTCGCCATCGTGATGAAATCATTCCATGGAGTGTGAGTCGTTTGGAAAGCGAGTAGGAGATAGCCGCTCCACGCAAATATCTGGCTTCATAAACCGAGGTGTATGGTAGAAAACCAAGATTACCCCTGCGCACAGTGGTTACAGCCTCTGCATTTTTTCCTATACCAAAGGCTGATCCTAAAACTAATCCTTGACCGAATTGAGCCTGGAAGTCACCAAGAACCAGGTTCTTAATTTTACCCTTATTCATGACCTGCACATGAAATGATACAAAGTCGACACCATATTGCTTCTTCGTTGGCGACCATACTATTTTTTCACCTGCATCTTTTTCAGTCGTGAAACCCAAACTGAAATCTCCGGTTCTTCTGGTTTGAAATCGGGTATATAGCCTATCGGGTGAACCGATGTATTTACCTGATGGCGATGTTGTCTCCTTATATCCTTTTTTTTCTTCCAAGGTGCGATCGTAGCGAATAATCAAATAATTATTCTTTTCGGTAAGGATTCGTTTAAATAAGTTTTTGTTAAAACTCATTGCAGCATCAGGCACCATGACAAATGGACTCAGTTTTTGGATTACATCTTGTGTGAACCCTTCAATGTTTTGAAGTTCATACACGGAGAGAAAAGGGCCAGCTTCGCTACGGTAAGTTAAAAAAGATTGAATCTGTGACTCATTCAAAATAAATATTGATCGTAGCTGTTCTTCAGTTACGGCATTTAAATCTGCTTGATTGGAAAATAGTTGAGCAAGATTTTCATACAGATCTTCGTAGTTGATGTCTTCATCCTGAATGGCAAAGATCTCATCGACTAATCGTTCGAGGTCTACGTCTTTTTTAGGAAGCACTTGAGTGTGACCAGACCAACTGATAAGAAAAACCGCTATAGTTATGACTCTTTTCACTTCTTATCCTGTTGTGAAAACCAATAGCTGGCCGATGCCTGATGAGAAGCTCCCATTAAGTGATTGAATTGTATAGCATAATCAAATCTTACTTTTTTCTTATTCACACCGATACCAAAAAATCCAGCATTTGGATTCAGATTAAAACCTGTTCTGAAAAATACCTTTTGATGGTAAGAATATTCAAAACCTGTTCGCCAGGTTGTAGCATACTCTAATTCCTTTGAAAGTTCTGTGGTGATGAAAATATTTTTGTCTGGGTTATACGATAAGCCTGCTGTTAACCGGGTGGGTAGTCGTTCCTCATCCACTCCAATACGTGACTGGGAAAGATTGGTGATGTAGGCTCCGATGGATAGTTTTTCGGTCAGCTCTGTAATCCCGCCTAAATCAAAACTTAATGCGGTGGAAACACCAAAGCCCTCTGCTCTATATTGAATCAAATTTGCTTTCATGCCAAGGGAAGCTATGCCAAACTGGTTCCCAAAGCCAATAGATAACACCTGCTCATTGTATAAGTCATCACCAAATCGGAACAGTCCTACCGATGGAGTTCCCCACTTGAATGGGCTGTTGAATACTGCGCCCATTCGGTTTGCACTTTTGAGTTGAGATTGCACTTCGTAGGCAAATGCGGTATTTAATTGGCTGATTTTCCCTAGTCCTCCCGGGTTATTGAATAAACTCCATTCATCTTTGAGACCAGAAGAAGCATAGCCCATTCCTGTTGCACGAGCTCCCATTTGTGTAGAAATGCTCTGGCCAATCGCTATTTTTGCCAATAGCATAAACCCTAAGAAAAAGATTAATTTATGCACAAACTATTGTTGAGCAACTAATGTATGAAAAAATATGATTAGTACATACGTAGGCCTATATCTTGTTTTGCATATTTGACTTCGGGGGCTCAAATGGAGAAACTGAGACTATTCAACAGGTCAGCTAAGAGCTCGAGGGTTGATGTATAATGAGAATAAAGTTGGCGAATAGGTCTATTTTTATCCATCTGGAGAGAAAAGCGCAATTGAGAATTTTGATCATGGGGTACTCCATGGCGTTGTTATCTATTTCTACCCAAACGAAATAATGCAAGGAAAAGAAACATGGCGAATGGGGCAGCTACAGGACTCAACCTGGTACTTCTATCCCTCAGGGGCTTTACAACGTAAGGGTGTTTATCAAAGCAGTCGATATATGAATAAATGGCTTCACTATTTTGAAAGTGGATTAGTTGAACGATTCGTAAATTGTAATGATGGTCAGCCGAATGGAGAGACCAAGGTGTATAATATTAGGGAAGTTTTAATTCAGGAAGGTGAGTATCGAAATAGCCTTGAGCATGGTGCCTGGAAGTTTTATAATGGCGAAGGAGTTCTTAAATATGAAGGCCAATATGAAAATGGAAAACCGGTTGGCGTTTGGTATCTGTTTAATAGGGGAAGAAAAAAAGTATATAAGCGCTATTAGAATTCTTTCTTCATATGAAAGAAGAACCCATGTGTTTTTTCTCTTGTGAATGTATATTCGAATCGTATCACGGCATCATACGCGGTAACAATGTCAAGCCCACCACCTGTTCCAATGAGCATCTTATTTGAAAGTCTATTGTTTATTTGAAGGCTTTCGTAATATGGGTAGTTTTCAACATATCCCATATCGAAATATCCTTTTAGGTAGATAGCTACCGGAAGATAGCGGAATTGTTCGATGGGCATATAGTCCAATTGCCAGGTTCTTGAAAAAATTCTTTTGCGGAAGCTGGTTTTGTTAAGAAAAAACTTTGGTCCTTCAATCACATAGACTTCGTATCCTTTTACAAATTGTCTTCTATAGCCTAAGGCGCTGAAAAATGTGTAGGGTTGATCCGATGTAGTACTTGCGTACAATGAAGAAAAATTTGACAAGTAATAATTTCTTCCAAGGTCAGCATATTTTGCGTATGTAACGTTAAGTTCCCATTGTTGCACGTCTAAATCAATCAACAACCCAGTTCGCTGAGCAAAAGCTGTTATCTGATAACCTTTAAGTGGGTAAGCAATTACATCGCGATGTTCGGAACTAAAGGAGTAGGTAATAGAACTGTACTGTTGACTTACGGCAGAATTCTTATAGAAATTGGGATTTAGTTTAGCAATTGTATCCTGTACATGATTATTTTGATAATTATAAGTTAAGGAATGCGTTTCATAAAATGATTTTCGGAACGTATAGGAGACTCCGAACCCACGCGACAATTTGACTGTTGTTTCACTTGGCTTATCTTCAGGATAGAATCGCAGCTTATGATCATTTGTGAAGTAGGCAAGATTTTTTGGTTCGCCATAATTAAAGTCAATGACTAATCCATGTCGTTGTCGCTTGTCAATGTAAGGAATACGATAACTTAAATCGAATTTTCTGGTGAAACCAAATTGCGCAGTAAATCGCAAGGTTTCGTTACGTCCACGAAAATTATACTGATAAAGGCGCAAGCCGTAATTCACTCTTCTTAAATCATGATCATAATTTTGCCACCACTCATTGAAATTACGATCAGATAGTTCAAAAATCGGAACAGGAAAGGTATACCATCGCTCATTCACTTCTACTAAAAGATCAACTTCATCGGGGCTAAGTTCCAGCCACTGAATGGTGACTGTGTTAAACAAGCGGAGGTTATAAATTTTACGTTGATCGAGTACCAAGATCTTATCAATTCTTTTTGTACTTACAGTGTCACCAGGTCGTAAGCTCAGCTCGCGCGAAATAATTCGTTCTTTGGTTATTTTGTTACCAATAATAAGTATACGATTAATGGTAACGACTCGATTAGGTAGGGTGTCCTGTTTAATAGCAACAAGTGTATCTCTTGCTATTTTCTGTGCTTCAGTATTGCCGCTCAGAAATAGCAGCGATACCCAAATAAGCAGTATCCCTAACTTAAATAGTCGTGAGAATCCAATCAACTTGGTTTTGAATTATTGGCTGATGAATTTCGGTAAGACCATATTAAGATGAGCACCCCAGCAATGATTAGTGGGATACTTAAAATTTGACCCATATTAATCGGTAGTTGATTTTCAAATGAAACCTGATTTTCTTTTAAGAATTCATAGGAGAACCGAAGGCTCCATAGTACAATCATGAATACACCAAAAATTCTTCCAGTAGGTAATTTTTCTTTCTCCTTATACCACATCAAAAAGAGTACGATAAAGAGGATAACGCATGAAATTGCCTCATAGAGTTGTGCGGGGTGCCTGGCTATACCTAATGTACTTACCCTCGCGGCAAGATTGCCAGATGCTTCTGTGGTAAGTTGATATTTTAAGGGTTTGCCACCGGGCTCATCGATAAATTCATCATAGTAGCTAAGAAAATATTTCATGTCGCCATTTAGGAATTGGCTTGCGTCTTCTGTGTTGGTACCTTGTTTAAAGAATACATAAATATTTAATGGTACTCTTCCATTAGCTTCGTCATGATGTTCCTCATTTTTTTCAACTTTTATCGATTCGGTAGGATTGGAGTTAGCGCGATAATCTATCAGCCCTTCTGTTACACGATTAATAAAAACAACACTAAATGGATTGTCAGAGGGTTTGCCGATAATTTCTGAGTTGAAAAAGTTACCTAAACGGATTAAGGCACCAGTGAGGGCAACGACAATAACAATTCTGTCCAGAATCTGAAGATAACTCATTTCATGTTTTTTCTTTCGACTGAAGAGCCATAAGGCAAACAAAATTCCAAAGGCAGCTCCGTGGCTGGCTAGGCCCTGTAAGCCAGTAAATTTGAATGGGGAAAATTCAAAAGGTAAAAGAATACTAAGGGGGTCGGTAACAAAGAGTTCGGGTTGATAAAAAATTACATGACCCAGGCGTGCACCCAAAATGGTAGCCGCAACCATATACACCGTAAGTGTGTCTACCTGTTTCTCTGATCTTCCTTCTTTGCGAAAGATGTAATACATAACCTGCTGGCTTAACAAAAACCCAAGGGCAAATAATAGGCCGTACCAACGGAGCGAAAATGAACCAAGCGATAGAATTTCAGGGCTTCCGTTCCAAATAATATAACTAATCATACAGTATAGAATATAAAAGGCCAGGAACTTACCGGCCTAACAGAGCAAATATAAGGACTAATGACCAAGAAGGTGCTAAATGTTATCCAGTTGAATTAACTCTTCCGAAAAACTGCCAGAAAGTATTGGAAATCTGCACCAACTCCTTGGATCAACATTGATATCATCCAAATGAAAGGAGGGGGCTAAGCGCTCTCTTTTCCATTGATTGGCAGCCCACAAAAAAAAGAATTTCTTGATATAACCTTTAAGAGAGGAAGAGTCAATAGAGAGAGGGGAACCTTGAGCCTTAGATAACTCTGTAAAGACTTCTAAAGGAGATTTTCTATCACGAATAGCTAATTTTTCGATGGCAACTAAAATGGAATAAGGCATCAGATCTTTTTCGTCTGTCTGTGTCTTGTCAAGAGGTCTTAATTCAGCTGTTGGTTGCAATGTGTTTACCAATGAAAGACCTGAATAGTCCAGTTCTTTTTCGGCCCACTTTAGCCATTGAATAATGAAGGGCTTATCAATCCCTGCAATAGGAGCCAGGCTTCCACTGGTGTCGCCATCCATGGTAGCATACCCTACATCACCTTCACTACGGTTTGATGTTGTGAGAAGAACGGCTTTTTTCACGTTGGCCAACAGCCAAATGATGGGCGATCTGCTTCTGGCCTGAATATTTTGCAAGGCAATATCATCAGCTTCCCACGTAAGCGGCCGCTCAAGTACTTTTTCGATTTGATCCGTGTAATAGTTTACAGCTTCGTCAATTTGCCAGGAATGAAAAGAAGCGCCAATACTGTTAGCTAATGTTTGAGCCGCATCAAGCGTTGTCTGTGAGGAGTTCTTTGTGCTTTGATAGGCGCACGTGAGCAATTCGTTGACGGCTTGTTTTATATCTGATACGGAGGTAATGCCGGTCTTTGAAATAAACTCACTCCAACCTAACTCTTTGGAAGCGCGCTTCACCATTTCGGCTACTAATACCGCACACATGGATGAGTCGGCACCGCCACTTAAGCTTAGTACAAAACCTTTTGCTTTGCTTTTGCGCAGATAATCGAATAGAGCCAATGAAGTAGCACGGACAAGTTCCTCATTCTTTTCTTTTCCATCGGTGATTGGCGATGATTCTGATTTAGTTGGATTCTCAAAATCGATATCACAAGTAAGTAGATTGAAGGGTTTTAAAGATAGGCGTTCATTGATTTTTAAAATTTTTCCGTGCTGCCCGAATACAATGTCCCCATCATAAATCATTCTACCGGCTTCATTACCCAACAGGTTTACAAATAGATAGGCACATTCAAACATGCGCGAGCCATCCATTACTACTTCTTGTTCGCGCAATTCGCTTTTGCTTAATGCAAAATGACTCGCACTTGGATTGATGATGAGATCTACACCCCGATTTTGCAAACGATAGCCGGGGCGTTTAGTTTTTCGCCAGGCATCCTCACAGATTTCAAAACCAAACTTGATTCCATCGATTTCATAAATGAGATCACCAACTTGAATTTTCTGATCTTGAATTTGAATTTGTCGAACTTGATCAGCCGGCCAGGCATCAAACCAGCGTGGTTCATAATGAACTCCGTCTCGTGCAAGGTTTTGTTTTAGTGTGATGCCCAGTATTTTTTGATTATGGATTACACACACACCGTTGTAGGTGATGCCATCCATTCGAATCGGTAAACCGATGCAAGCTGTAATGGATTCACAATGAGGAATGATGGATTGTAAATGAGTCCATGCTTTTTCACTAAGCCAGTCGCTTAAAAAAAGATCTTCGCAGCCATATCCAGTCAAACACAATTCGGGAAATCCCAGAATGCGAACGTTTTTCTTTTTGGCTTCATTAATAGCAGCAATAATATTCGCAACATTATTGCTCCAGTCAATGGGAGTTTGGTTTACTGTGGCCCCGCCAATGCGAAGTGGTTTGCTCATGAGATATTCAACATGGTGTTTGTTTTCTCAGCTGCATCCTGCTCGGCTTTCTTCTTGGTGAAACCAAAGCCTGTGCCATAGGCCTGATCGGCTATGAATACCTGAGCGGAAAATTCTTTACCCGTTTTTCCTTTTCTCACTTCCGTGATTTCAAATCGAATTTCTTTTCCTTCGCGCTGTGCCCATTCAATCACTTTGCTCTTGTGATTTAAGTTCGAGCTTACGACTACATCTAAATCGAAGTAGGGTTGAATTAATTTGTCGATGACGAATTTCTTGGTGCGCAAATAGCCTTTATCCAAATAGACTGCGCCCACTAGTGCTTCAAGTGTATTTCCTAAGATTACTTGCTGCAGGTGATTGTTTTTACTATCAAATTGAACTATGGCACCTATACCCACTTTGCGAGCGAGATTATTGAGTGATTCGCGGTTTACAATTCGTGAACGTATTTCTGTAAGGAATCCTTCATCCTTGAAAGGATATTTTTTAAAAAGGTAATCGGCAACAGCAGCGCCCAAAATGGCATCGCCTAGATACTCAAGTCTTTCGTTGGATTCGCGAAAGCCGTTTTTTTCTGTGGATTTAGAACTGTGAAGAGTGGCTAATTTATAAAGAGTGAGGTTGGACGGTGATAAGCCGACAATGGTACGGATAGCCGTCACCAATTTTTTATCATCCTTGGAAATTGATTTTGATAAACTAAGTAGATTCCACACAACCTGGTGGATTACTCTACCTTCTTGAGAAGCACCGAAGCATTGTGACCACCAAAACCAAAGGTGTTGCTTAGTGCAATGTTCACTTCTCTTTTCTGTGCCTTGTTAAAGGTAAGATTGAGACGAGGATCCAATCCATCGTCATCTACAAAGTGATTAATGGTTGGTGCAATGATTCCTTCATTAATAGCAAGGAGGCATGCAATCACTTCGATAGCACCGGCAGCCCCCAAAAGATGACCGGTCATCGATTTGGT
>JANOUH010000103.1:0-15188 GCA_031416795.1 Cytophagales bacterium
ATATCTGTTCCTCCATAACACCTGATCTCTTACATCCATATCCTTACTGTGTGAAGCTTTTTCAACGAGTTTATAAAAATCTGTATACTTCACAAAAGCTATAGGACTGGCGTCAGTTGATCCAGTCTTTTGTGCTAAAAGACCAATTGATTGTATATCATAATATAGTCTTGACCTTCTTTTATCAAAGATCACATCTTCTATTATATTGATACCAACAATGTTTGTCTTGGTGAAATATTCGGTCTGGTTTGGAGATAATTGCCACCAGTCAGCCTCTGAAGGCAAGTGGCCTTTATTATCATTTCTGGTTGACTCATAATTTTTACCATTGAAGCTTGAAGTCTCATTTATAAAATATGACTTTTTTGCATCAAAAGCAGGTTCAATTAAGGCCTGATTACTTGTGAGAACAAGCGCAGGTGTACGAACATTCTTCACAGAATCATCATAAGCAGTAATAGCACCCGTCTGTATGCTTTGCAACAAAAATTTTGCTATATCAGATTTTGCCGATTTGAACCCGGCATTTTGCTTCTCTTGCAGGTCAACCGTTCTCCAAACCCTGAATCGGTAAAGCTGCTCATAATAGGGAATCCTCTCAACACCGTTTGGATTGACTATTGTGTCCTGCTGCGCAAATGATCCAGTAGCGAAGCCAACAGAGATAAGACAAAAAATTAACAATTTCATTCGAATAATTATTATTTACCCATTACGTATACTCCTTCAAGCTTCGAATTTACAGGTTTTCTATCATCATCTCCAGGATCCCATGTTGATCGGACTACCTGAACATTGTAGATTGAGAAACTGTCACCTGCTCTTAAACCATATTTATTTATTTCAATTGTACCCGAGGTTAATGTGATTGGTGTTTTTCCTGTTATCTGCATGGTCATGCTAACTATTCTATAACCAGCATCCTTCTGATTTTGTCTGGTGAAAGTCTCGTCACTAATTTCAGGAATAAATCTCACCATGCTAGTGCCAGCAGGTATACCTCTCTTAACATCATAGGCTGCATTACCCACCATTAATTTAGGGCTCGGCATAGGTACTTGTTTAGCCTTAAACTGTTTAACTTCAATTTGAGATCCATTAACAGAAACTCTTACATCCATCTGTGGTCTTGAAGGAATCAGCACAAACTTTCCTGGGCCTTGAGTGATTACCTTACCCTGATCAGCGGGCACGCTAAGGGAAATTCCTGAGGCTTCTGCTAATCCTTGAACACTAACAGACATTTCATTGCCGCATTCCAAATACAAGGTACTGGCACTCTCCGATTCAAACTTAGCTACAGGTCTTGCAACTCTATACTTAATAACATCTTCGTAAGGCTTACCTTTAACATTTATTTTAATCTTATAAGAAGCCTCTGCTATACCATTCTTATCGTAGGTTCCTGCTGAAGTCTTAAATTTAATCTTACCCATTTTAACTCCAGTAGCCGCATCTTTAGCAACAGGAACAGGATTGCCATTAAAAAACATTTCAGGGTCTTCATCCGAAGCGGCTGCAATGAACATATCAGCTGTGTACTCTTGCCCGGCAACCAAGGTATTAGCTTCGGGTCTCACCATAGGAACTACGCTGGTAAATTTAATTTGCACGCCTTCCGCTACAGCATTCAAAGAATCCAAAGCGACCATTTCATATTCCATAATCTCAGTCTGCAACTGGCTAACTGTAGCGATGGCAGCCATCGTGGGAGTACCCTCGAAAGTGAAATCAAGAAACGACTTATCTAACTGATTAGTGTTGTTCTTAAACTGTTCATAATCCTTTGCCGTTTTTGTGAGAGGTGCAAAAGGAGTTTTTAGTCCCATGATCTTATTCAAGTCATTCACAAAAGAAGTAACGCGCCTTTCAAATTGAATTGCTTCCTCTGGTTTAGAATCATCCCTCATAAGTTCTTCTGCGCGATGGGTATTAGTAACCAAATTCTCTCCTTCTATAGCCGTTCCGTCTGGCTCCGTTCTCATCTTCTTTTTGAGTTCGTCCATATAGGCAACGGTAGACTTAGAAAGTTCTCTTACTTGTTTTGCCTTCTCCTTGGCTGCTACAACTTTAGCATCCTGACTTGTCGATGATAGGATACCATTCAATTTTGTATCATTGGTGGTATTGTTTTCCACTATCATGTTGACCAGTGTATCATCGATGATGGCAAATTTCTCCAGTACTGCATTACTTACGTTAAGCGCCAGAAGCGCAGTAAGTACTAAGTACATCATGCCAATCATCTTCTGCCTGGGTGTTTCCTTACCACCTGCCATGGTTTCTTATATTTAGTTGGTTAGACGGAATAAACTTCATTAATACTACTCAAGAATTAATTTCCTGAGCCCTTCATTGCTGTAAGCATACCACCGTACACTTTATTCAAAGCGGTAACATTAGCTGTAAGAGTACCCAACTCAGAAGTAAACTTGGTTGTATTTTCTCCTACTTTAGAAAGTCCCTGCATAGCACCTGTCAGGCTCTCATAAAACTTATTCATGTTTTTAACATGCGAATCAGCATCCTTTAATTCCATTTCATAAATGGTATTTAGAGCTGCTAAATTTTTAGTTACTTTTTGTACCTGGCTGTGATATTCACTGGTGTCCTTTGAAGCATCTGCCATAGCTGAAACAGCCTTCATTGCAGTTCCGTAGGACTTATTCATTTCCTGTAATGCTGAAGAAGCTGACTGAACATTCTTAGCATATTCATTAGTAGCAACTGCCGCATTGGAAAGATTATTCATCTGAGATGCGGATGTGGCCAAATTTGTTAACCCCTTACCTAAATTATCCAATAGGTTTTGATCAACCTTGGCGGTCTTTAACATTTCGTCAATCTTCAAAAGAGGTGAATCACCAGCAGCAGGGCGATTACTGATTCTTGTAGCAGTAGGATTAACCGGACCTTCATAATCCTCAGCCAGTTCTGGATAAACTTTTGACCAATCTGCTTCTGGATGCGGTGGTTCGAACGCACTCAGGAAGAAAATTCCCGCCTCCACGCTCAATCCGATCATCAACATCGCATTAGCTCCTTCTAAGTGGAGAATTTTAAAGAGTGCACCAATAATTACAACCGCTGCACCAATTCCATATACTTTGGGCATTATAGTTGCGAAGAACAACGAAACAAATCCGCCTTTTTTCTTTGCCATGATTCTTAAAATTTAAGTTTAGTCCGTTTTTTTTATAAATATAACCAGAGTTTTAATTATTCAACTTTAAATTCTGTTCCAGAGGAACGGCCAAGACTTGTCATCGCACAGCGAAAGCCTATGTATGCCCTGGTAGAATCTTTATATTCATAAGTCCTGGTTCCTGTTTCAAGATAATACGCCACATCTTTCCAAGAGCCACCACGAACCACCTTTCTGGCATTATAACGTTCTTTCGAATTACCTGCCTTATCATATGCATTCTCATCAATAAACTGTGGGTTAAGATCCCAAACCGTTGGAACTGAAGCAGGATTAAAATCATCCAAGCACCACTCGGAGGCATTTCCTGCCATATCAACCAAACCAAAGTCGTTAGGAAAATAAATTCCTACAGGAGAGGTATAGGCAAAGCCATCGTCATAAAAATTACCACGACCGGGTTTAAAGTTAGCCAGCATACATCCTTTCGAGTTGCGGATATATGGGTTACCCCATGGATATTTAGCCATGTCTCTTCCTCCACGAGCCGCATATTCCCACTCAGCTTCTGATGGAAGTCTGAAGGCAGGCATCGGAGGTTTATCTCCATCATTTTTTCTCCATTGATTGAGGAACGCTGTTCTCCACTTTCCAAAGAAAGAGGCAGCTTCCCAGCTTACACCAACAACAGGATATTCCTGATATCCGGGATGTTGCCAGTAGTAGTTAACAAGAGGATCACCCATGTGATGAGAGAAATCCTTCATCCAAACGGTAGTATCAGGGTTATACTTCTTCATGAAATCCTCTTTCGAAATCTGAGGGAAGTTGACCAATCCTTCGGCACCAGCAGACATGTTTGGACCATTGGGATCTAAGAAGTAAGTGGTAAACTGAAGATATTCATCGTTCGTGATTTCAGTTTCATCCATGAAGAAACCACCAATTGTAATTTGCTTGTTGAAGTTTATTTGTGTTGAAGCTGGATCCTCATCAGCCTGTCCCATGTGGAAAGTGCCGGCAGGAATTGGCAACATTCCATAAGGAATGATTACACCCCAATCTGCTCTTCTTTCTATTTGGGACTGACCTACCACATCACCATTCGCTTCTCCACCACCTTTGCCACCTATACCAAGAAGGCCGCAACTTCCTAAGATGGAACCTACCAATACAAACAGTCCGTAACGTACGACCTTAGGAGAAAACATTTTGTTCATACTTTTTTTATTAGATCTAGTCTTTCAGTTTACTAAAACAAACGCTAGAGACCCGAAAGTTATTCTTTTTCGTCTTTTAAATAAATATCAGAAGTACCAAATTGATTAAAATATTAAAAAAACCAAAATAAATTATCGATTTAGTGCCGATAACGGGGGGTTCTCACCACCTTTTTTCCGCTAGCCGGATTTACCGGCAACTGATATGTGAGCAAAAATTCATGCGAAGTAGGTTGCTTTGCATCCTGATCTTTGATCACATAATCTAAACCATAACCCAGTTTCAATGACTTATCTTTCAGCAGACTGTACCCTAACATTAAAATAACTGCCTCTGATTGCCTAAACGATAAACCTCCCCACATCGTATCTTTATAGTAAGCTATACCCCCCAGGTCAACTGTTGTTTTAGTGAAATCAGATTTTATAAGAGTGGAAAATTGTAGTCGCAGATCAAAGTTGACTTCATAAAAGTAACCGCCTGTAACATATAGGTGGGGCTGAAGTGCGTTACGCTGGCTGAGGCCAAAATCAAATTCCGATTTTATAAGATGGTTTAAACTAATGCCCGCATAATATTTCTCGCGCTGAAAAAAAACTCCCATAGCCAAATCAGGACGAACCTGAGACTCCTTACCAGAACTCTTTAAAACCGGATCATTCTGATCAATAGGACGATAGAGATTAAAGTTAATCGTTTGAGAATAAAGACCAGCTTTCAATCCAAAGCTAAGCTTACTATCCTTTATGGAAAGATGGTATGCATAAGATGCCTGAGCCTCAAGATTGTTTTGCGGACCCAGGCGGTCATTAATAACATAAGCACCAAAACCACTCTTTATCTTATATATCGGAGTTGAAAAACTTACGATCTGGGTTGTGGGTGCCCCTCCTCCTCCAAATGTAGGCTGATATCCAAGCCATTGACTTCTGTGAATTGCCGTGAATTTTGTAACCCCTTCAACCCCGGCATAACCAGGGTTATAATACAATGTATTAAACATGTAATGCGTAAACTGAGGGTCTTGCTGACCAAACAAATCAGCTTGGAATACTGCAACAATTAAAAAAAGTAAAAAAGCTTTTTTCACATTCTTTGGTCAACTGGACTTAAATATAAGTCAATTCGTACTACACTTTCAAAAAAAATCTAACGTGTCATCCTGAAAGATAAATGTAAAAATGAAAAGAGGAAAGGGTTATTTGATGCCGTTCGCGATTTTTATGTAGAGCTCGAGTGCCCCGGTCATGGAAGGTGCATTCGGTAAAGGTGCTTCTATGTCTAAAATCAAATTTGCCTCTTTAACAGCTCTTGCTGTCGTGGGGCCAAAGGCAGCTATGCGCGTGTTGTTCTGTTTAAACTCTGGAAAGTTAACGAAGAGCGAGTTTATTCCTGATGGGCTAAAGAAGGCCAGTATATCATAGTATACATTCTTCAAATCACCAAGATTAGCTGCTACCGTATGATACATAATAGCCTCACTAAAGGTGTATCCATTTTCCCTTAAAAAATCCGGGATATCATTCTTTCTAATATCAGAACATGGGAAGAGGAACTTCTCATTTTTATGTTTCTTGATTATCTCCAAAAGATCCTTCGTGTCTTTTAATCCCGAGAAAATTTTTCTCTTACGGATTACGATATACTTCTGAAGATAATTAGAGGTCTGATCGGAAATACAAAAATATTTCATTTCCGGTGGCATCTCCAGTTTTAACTCCTGACAAATAGAGAAGAAATGGTCAACGGCATGCCTACTGGTAAATATGACTGCCGTATGCTGGGGAATTTCAATTTTCTGCTTCCTGAATTCCTTTACAGGGACTGCATCTACCTGAATAAAAGGACGAAAATCAATCTTAAGATTGAATTTTTCGGCTAGTTTAATATAGGGTGAGTTAGCATCGGTAGGAGCCTCCTGAGTGACCAAAATGCTTTTTACTTTTCGCACTCTGTCATTAGCAGTTTCAGTCATAACAACACGTATCGGGTTCTGCTTAATTTAATAACACCTTAATCAAAATCATCAATGGGATGATTTCTGAACCGCAAAGGTAGGAAAATAAATGAAAAACAGAGGACGGTGTCCTTGCCATTAATTTAAAATAAAGAAAGAACACGCCCAGAATCATAAAACCGCTGGCTGAGGCAAGCACGAAATAATAAAAATCACCGTTTTTAATTTCCAATATAAAATAGACCACCATGGCGATGCCCATTAAGGCAGATGCTACATATAAACTTCTTACAAAGTTGAAAAACTGAAAGCGCACGACTCCTTTAAAGCCAAATAGAGTACTCATGCTCCAAATCAGTAACAGCTTCGTTATCAGAAAAATGAAAATAATAACCGAAAGAAGAAGCCACCATGTAAAAGCTTCTGCCGTGGACTGGATTGATACTATGTTTGAAAAATGCAATACCGCAGGGCCCCAATTGAATATTACGATCAATAATAAACCAAAAAGCAAGCTGATAAATACGAAGAAAAGGATATTCACACTGGAGCCAATTCTTCCTGTGACAATTGCCTCTTCGCGTTCCTGAATTGAAAAGACTTTTGTCAGATTAAGGTAATCAAGGGTAAGCCTGGTATTGGATCTAAAAAGAATAACGAAGAAACCAAAAAGCAACAATGATCCTATAATTACAAAATCATTAAAATGCGTTGCTTCGCGACTAAAATTTTCGTTTCCCATATGGGCTTTATAAATAAGATCTGTTTGTATGGTCCTAACATTACCTTTTTGAAATATGGAAAGAAGAGGTGTTCCTGCATGCACCGTCAAGAGGCTGTCAACGTTCAACTTAAATTCCGAGCGTGTACGAAGCTGGAGTTGACCGTTGATAAATAAAGTAAATTCACCAAGAGTCTTTATCGAAATTATTCCGCCTTTAAATTGATCCATGATCGGCAAATGAATGGTATGTACTGGCTGACCATGATAGTCTTCAAGGTGGCCGCCTTTTGAAACGGTCCAATGATCTTTGAGATCCTTTATCGCTTCAGTGGATTGTGACCATCCGCTGCATGCACTTAATAAAAATAGGATCAGTAAAACGAAAGCTCTCATGTTCCGTGCAAAAATATCATAATAGTTTAGTCAAAGGAAGTTTTCACGGATTCACGATTTGTATCTTTGAACTTTATGGCGGGCATTTACATCCATATCCCCTTTTGCAAACAAGCTTGCTACTACTGCGACTTTCATTTTTCTACTAATCAGTCATTAAAAGAAGAATTGATCCACGCGATCTCGCTTGAACTCTCCTACCAGAAGGACTATTTACAAGGGGAACGCATCGAAACCATTTATTTTGGAGGCGGCACTCCTTCTCTGCTTGCAAAGCGGGAACTTGATGTGATCTTCAATTCCATTTATAAACACTACTCGGTAATACCGTTACCGGAAATAACCCTTGAAGCAAACCCGGACGATCTCGATAAAGAAAAAATAATAACCCTGAAAGAGACAGGAATAAATCGAATAAGCCTGGGGATTCAATCTTTTGATGATGTCGTTCTGAAATTTCTTAACCGGGCTCATACTGGCGAAGATGCACTAGCTTGTGTTTCCCAATTAAGAGAACATGAAATTGACAATCTGAGTATTGATCTGATTCACTCCATACCAGGCCAGGATGATGAAACACTTAGGCGAAATCTTGAAAAAGTGATAACCCTGGCGCCACAACACGTTTCGGTCTATTCCCTTACCATTGAAGAAAAAACTGTATTTGGAAAATGGTCTTTACGAGGACAACTAAAAGCCGTAGAAGAAACTCAATCGGCAGGACAGTTTGAACTTGTGATGGACACCTTAACCGGCAGAGGCTATCAGCATTATGAAATTTCTAATTTCTGTTTGCCCGGGCTTGCCTCAAAACACAATACGAGTTATTGGCAGCAAAAGAAATACCTGGGGGTAGGTCCTAGCGCACATTCCTTTGATCTTGAGAGCCGTCAATTTAATGTGAGTAATAATCACCTGTACATGAAATCAATTCATGAAGGGAAAATTCCTTATGAAAAGGAAATATTAACAAGGGAGAATAAAATCAACGAATATATTTTCACTTCACTGCGAACACGCCAGGGCTGCCATTTATCCTATCTGACGAACCACTATGATTATGATCTAAAAAAGGTCAACTCAGATTATATTCAATCATTACTAAAACTTGGTTATGTCACATTAATAGATGAGATTCTTATTCTCACACGACAAGGTAAGCTCATGGCTGATAAGATTGCTTCCGACCTTTTTGCATCGTTGGAATAATTTATAACTTGGACACTCGCCAAATACGCGTTCCCCTGCAATGACCCCCGAAGAAAAAAAAGTATATATGCTCTTGAAGGCTGTGATTTACCACTATCATGGTCTTGATGAAACTGAAAGGGTGGATCTTGAACAAGTCTCCAGCGACCATAATGCTAAAGATGAGCTGGCCTGGGCCCTCGACTTTGTTGCAAAGGATTATATTACTGCTTTTGACCGCGCACGTGCTTACCTCAATACCATCATTGGCGACTATACCAAGCAAAAACGGGTAGACCTGATTAATATGGTGTGGCAATCCAATAACCTCAAAGGCTATGTAACCGAAATGGAAGCAACCGCCATGTTAAAACTTGCCAAAGATTGGAACGTAGAAAGAGAACTGATTGAGTTGGTTCTGAAGTAATCTCTAAAGAGACATCATATCCTTAAACTTGGCAGCCTGCCTCCGGCTGACTTCTACCTTATCTCCCCCTTTTAATTTTACCATCAAACCACCATTAAACCATGGCTCAATACTTTCCACCCAGCTTAGGTTAATGATGTGTTTGCGACTTGCCCTGAAAAATGCGCGCTCATCCAAACGATCATCCAGTGCGTTCAACGATTTATGGATCATCGGCCGGTTGTTATCAAAGTAGACTTTGATATAATTTCCATCTGACTCAAAAAACCTGATGTTGGCCAGGCTTACAAACCAGCAGCGTTCGCCATCCTTTACAAACACCTGATCTTCGAGACCCAATTTTTTTCCTGCTCCACGGCCCGCTTTGGCCCGCTCCTTCTCCATAATCTTATGTACTGCCTCACTTAAGCGATCAGTCTGGATGGGCTTAAGTAAATAATCCAGTGCGTTTACTTCAAAGGCTTTTATGGCGAACTCATCATAGGCCGTGGTAAAAACAACCAAAGGAGCTGAATCCAGCGATTCCAATAGTTGAAATCCAGTGCGGCCAGGCATCTGAATGTCCAGAAATAACAGATCAGGATTTAATTCATTGATCATCTGCTCTGCCTCATCAGCATTCATCGCCTCACCCACAACTTCAATAGAAGGATGTTCTTCCAGAAGTTTGGCCAATTCTTTCCGCGCCAGGCGCTCGTCATCTATGATTAATGCTCTCATGTAAATGTGGTATTGTTAATTCCGTGAGTACAAAATTATCGCTTTCATTGCTAATCGCGAAGTGGGCATCCTTTCCATACAACAATTTTAATCGCTGTGCCGTATTGCTCAGACCAAGACCACCTCTTTTTTTATGTCCATTCAAATGATATTGACCGCTGTTGCGGATACTTATTTTAAGTCGATCGTTCTCCACCTTTGCTCTCACTTGAATAATTCCTCCTTCGGTAAGTTTGGAAATGCCGTGTTTCACACCATTTTCAACCAGCGTTTGAATCATTAATGGTGGCACTAAAAAACCCTTCGATGCAGGGTCAATATCAAACTCCGTCCTTAGTCTTTCTTCAAAACGGATTGTCTCCAGACCCAAATAGTCCCTTACCATTTTAAGTTCATCACCAAATTTGGTAAGCCCTTTTTTGTCGGCCACCAATGAGTTGCGAAGAATATTGGAAAGCTGATTGATCGCCATCTTTGATTTTTCAGGATTCTCATCGACCAGCGCCCTAATGCTATTGAGTGCATTAAAAATAAAATGCGGGTTCAGTTGAGATTTCAGGTTAATCAGTTCTATTTCCTTGACAGAAGCTTCCAGCTTAAGTGACGTGTTATACCGCTCAAAATAATTGTAGATAAAATAAAATACACACCAAAGAAAAAATAGGATGCCATAGTAAAACGACTGACCTACAATATTAAATACATCCAGTGCTTTCGCCTTATTGAACAAACCCAAAGGAATTGACGCTGGGATTCTAAAGATATACATGATCAACCCAAGCGTCATTGCACTTAGTAATACCCGGGGAATCAAACGAGGCATTCCCAGACTAAGCCATCTCCATCGGTTTATAAAATAACGATACCCGTGCGAGATGATAAGACAAAAGAAGGCTTCATATGCCAGAAATATTATTCGTTGCAAACTAATCGCAGTACTTGCTGACGCAATCACACTGGCGGAAATCTGCACAACTCCATAGAGTGCCCATCCACCAATCTGCAAAGTCCAATAAAGTCGTTGTTTATTTCTGAGCATTCTCAATGCAAAGGTAACAAATCACAAAAGTGCTCTAAAGATTCTTACATAGACGGGGCAAGCCTAATATGGCAGCTTACTTTAATTCCGGTTTCAAAAATTTTCCCGTGAAGCTGGCTGGGTTTTTAGACACTTCTTCCGGAGTACCTTTTGCAATGATGCGGCCACCACCGGCACCGCCCTCAGGACCCAAATCAACAATATAATCGGCTGATTTGATTACATCCATGTTGTGCTCAATTACCAAAACAGTATTGCCTTTATCCACCAGTTTTTGAAGTACGTCCAACAAGTGGCTGATATCTTGAAAATGCAAACCAGTCGTAGGTTCATCCAATATATATAGTGTTTTCCCCGTGTCACGCTTAGAAAGTTCCGTAGCCAACTTCACCCGCTGTGCTTCGCCACCTGACAATGTAGTTGCATGCTGGCCTAATGAAATGTAGCCCAGACCAACTTCACTAAGGGTTTGAATCTTTCTCAGAATTCGATGCTGGTTTTCAAAAAAGCTAACCGCTTCCTCCACCGTCATGTCAAGAACATCAGAAATTGACTTGCCTTTGAATCTTACTTCCAGCGTTTCGCGATTGTAACGCTTGCCTTTGCATGTTTCGCATGGCACATACACATCCGGCAAAAATTCCATTTCAATTAAACGTAGTCCTGCGCCTTCACAAGTTTCGCAACGCCCACCTTTTACATTGAATGAAAAACGTCCTGTTTTATAACCCCGGATTTTTGCTTCCGGCATCTGTGAAAATAAATCGCGAATGTCAGTGAACACACCTGTATAAGTAGCCGGGTTCGAGCGTGGTGTGCGACCAATCGGAGACTGATCGACCTCAATTACTTTATCAATAAGTTTAAGCCCTTCTACCTTCTTGTAAGGCAGTGGCTCTGTGCGCGAATTAAAAAAATATTGATTTAAAATCGGAAATAAGGTTTCATGAATGAGTGTTGACTTGCCACTACCTGAAACCCCTGTAATAGATGTGAATGTTCCTATGGGAATTTCCAGGTCAACGTTCTTAAGGTTGTTACCCGTTGCTCCGGTGAGAGTAAGTTTTTCCCCACTTCCTTTTCTTCGTTCCTTCAAATATGGAATACTCATTTTACCACTCAGGTACTTAGCCGTGGTGCTATTGCTTTTCAAAAATGTTTCGGGATCGCCTTGTGCAACTACAGAACCCCCATGTCTTCCTGCGCCTGGCCCAATATCAATAATGTAGTCCGATTCGAGCATCATCTCTTTGTCGTGTTCCACAACAATCACAGAGTTGCCTAAATCACGCAGGTCTTTCAGCGCTTTGATTAATTTGGCATTATCACGTGCGTGCAAACCAATACTCGGCTCATCCAGAATATAAAGTACTCCTACGAGTTGAGTTCCTATTTGTGTTGCCAGACGTATTCGCTGCGCTTCGCCTCCACTCAAGGTGCGCAGTGGTCTATTGAGGTGTAGATAATCCAAACCAACATCCAGTAAAAAACCGATTCGCTTACGGATTTCTTTAAGCACCTCTTTGGCAATCGTATTTTGCTTTTCATCGAGGCGGGACTCTAACCCGGTGAACCACTTTTTCAAGTCGGTAATGTTTAGCTCAGCCAACTCAGAAATATTTTTACCATCAATCTTAACGTGCAGCGATTCCTTCTTTAATCTCGCGCCATTACAATCAGGACATACTTTAACAACGGTGAAATCTTCTACCCACTTACGAATAGCTTCAGAGCCTTCATCTTTTTGTTTCTGCAAAAAGTTAATGATGCCTTCAAACCTGGTATTCCATTCCGTGCCCGGATATTTTACCGAAGCCACAGCTACCGGTTCATCATCGCCATACAATAAAACTTTGATCGCCTCTTTCGGAATATCTTTAATCGGGGTGGTGAGTGTGAGTTTATATTTCTTCAGAATTGCTTCTACCTTTTTGAAAATCCAGATATCGCGATACTCACCCAAGGGCAAAATGCCTCCGCGACTAATGCTCAATTTTTTATCAGGCATGATGGAGTCTTCCGTGATTTCTTCAACAGCTCCCAAGCCAGTACAGGTAGGGCATGCTCCGTAGGGAGAGTTGAAAGAAAAATTATTTGGTGCAGGTTCATCATACGATAATCCTGTTTTAGGGTCCATCAGAAAACGAGAGAAATGATGCACTCGTCCATTTTCTTCCATGATCATGATCACCCCTTTCCCCTCTTTCATGGCCGTGTTAATCGACTGAGCAATTCTGTGGCGATCTTTACCATCAGGCACAATGCGATCGATCACCACTTCAATGTCATGAATTTTAAAACGATCCAACTGCATCTTGGCTGCGATTTCCATCACCTCTTCATCTACACGCACTTTGGTATAGCCTTGCTTGCGAATCTGAACAAACAACTCCCGATAATGTCCCTTCCTTCCTTTTATGACAGGAGCTAATAATGTCAACTTCTTGCCAAGGTGATTATTGATAATGGCATCCAGAATCTGATCGTCCGACTGGCGCACCATTCGTTCGCCTGAGAGATAAGAGTATGCTTCACCTGCACGCGCATATAGTAAACGCAGGAAATCATAAATTTCGGTGACGGTACCAACGGTAGATCTTGGGTTTCGTGATGTAGTTTTCTGTTCGATAGAAATTACGGGACTCAACCCGTTGATTTTATCTACATCAGGTCGTTCAAGATTTCCGATAAAACTCCTCGCATAAGCAGAGAAACTCTCCATGTACCTGCGTTGACCTTCGGCATAAATCGTATCGAAAGCCAGTGATGATTTGCCGCTGCCGCTAATTCCCGTAAGGACAACCAGCTTATTCCGTGGAAACGAAATACTGATGTTCTTCAGGTTGTGCTCGCGTGCACCCACAATTTCAATATACTCGTGACCGGACAGGTCGGTGATTTTCTTCGCTGCTGTTAATTTGGACATTAAAAGGAGATTAACTCAAAGGAATACAAAAATGGGGGTAGGATGGTTGCGGTACAACTAAAAAAATGCAAGAAATAATATTGAGTCCATATTCGCGGTTACTCAACTAGCCACCAACGCATTGAGTCACACCAACTCTGAAAAGAAAAACTAGGCCACCTCTTTTCCGGTCACCCACTGCAACATCTCAAACCAATCCTGCCGGGAGAGATCAATAGAAAGTGACTTGGCTGCTTCGCTAATTCTTTCGGGTTGAGTAGTGCCAATGACCGGAAAAATCGAAGCCTGCTTCAACAGCCATGCAAGTGAAAGTTGAGCATATGAAGCATTGTATTTTGCCGCTTTACCAAACCACTCACGATCACCAATCATCAACTTGCCACCACCCAAAGGGGACCACGCCATGGCCGATGCTTCGTGTTCCATCAGCACATCTAAATCACCATTGAAAAACGACTCTACTCTGGAAAGTGAAATTTCAATTTGATTAGTGACTAAAGGGAAATCGAGATAATGTTGCAGCATTCTGAATTGACCTGGCATAAAGTTCGATACACCGAAGTGTAATACTTTACCTTGCTCCTTCAACAATGAAAATGCATCGGCTATTTCCGCGGGATTGAGTAACGGATCCGGACGGTGGATGAGCATTAAATCCAACCGATCGGTGCCAAGCCTCTTTAACGAATTCTCCACCGACCAGATAATATGTTCTTTGGAGGTGTCATAATGCTTGATCCAGGTAGTAGGTCGTTTTTCTGATTTGAATTTTATACCACATTTGGAGATCAGTTGCATTTTTTCACGCAATGAAAAATCCTTGCGGAGCACATTTCCGAAAATCTCTTCGTTGCTATGATCCCCATAAATATCAGCATGATCAAACGTGGTAATGCCCTCGTCAAGTGCCGTGTGAATCAAACGCCCAACGGTTTCCTGCGACACGGTGTGCCAGCGCCATGCACCAGCAATGATGCGTGAAAACTCAGGACCTTGTGGATGCAGATGTTTGTATTCCATAATTTTATAATTCCTTAATCAAACCAATAAATAACTCTGTCAGCTTCTTTGCGGATTTTGATGCCACATCAATCACATCGGTCAACGATACCGGCTTGGCGCCTGCTTCACTTGCATCGTTGGTCAACACTGAAATGGCAATGCACTTCAGGCCCAGGTAATTGGCCATCAACACTTCCGGCACAGTGGACATGCCTACCGCATCGCCACCAATCATTCGAAGATATTGATATTCAGCTTTTGTTTCTAATGCCGGCCCCATGTTGGAGACATATACGCCTTCGCGCAAGCGAATCTTTTTTGCACGCGCCACCGACTTGATTATTTTATTCATGGACGCTGAGTAAGGTTCGCTCTGATCTAAAAAAAGATTTCCTTTTTCTAATCTGCTCAATCCCCGTAGCGGACCATCTGGCATTGCATGG
>JANOUH010000104.1:0-4354 GCA_031416795.1 Cytophagales bacterium
TCAATGATTGGAATGGATGGTGGAGGATCAGTTCTGATGGTTAATAGTTGAATGGTACTTTCCACTTGGGGATCAAAACTAGAACCAGCATCAGGATGATCCATTTTCTCTGTGGTCCATTCGAATGCAGTAATGGCTAACGATACACTGATGCCCAATCCAATCAAAAAGAACTTGAACGATTGTTGGTGCACATCCTGGCTGGCATTTTTCTTGGCTTCCATAGGGCTTGTGGGTTAGGTTTACCTTCCTAATACCAAAGCTTCATGGGAGTCACGTAGTAAGGTTGATTATTTTTGTATGCGAAGTGCTTTGAACAGGGTTCTCTTGTTTTTTCTCCCAGCGTGTAACCACAACAAAGAGTAATACCAGGGCTGCAATGATCAGAAAGAATGTAAATATTTTAACAATCAATTTAATCCGCTTTCCTTCTTCATGTTGTTTCAGCACAGATCCATAATTACGGAACCGTTCGCTTCCGCGTGAAGCAATACGTTGTCTGCGTAATCGGATTTCATGCTTACCCATCGTACTTCATTTTAATATTGAAATTCGTTCTCAATTTGTCCAGGGCCCGGTAGGTGCGCATTTTAGCTCCGCTTTCTGTCATGTCGAGAATGAAAGCAATTTCTTTAAAATCTTTGTCTTCGAAAAAGCGAAGCTCCAGCACACGCACCATTTCGGTGGGCAACTCATTCATATATTGAATCAAACGGTTAATCAGTTCTTCATCCCAATCGTCACTGGTCTGCTCGATCAACTCACGCACTTTCAATTCTTCAATGCTGAATATGATTTTCCCTTTATGTTTTCTATAGTGTTTGTTCACTTCATTGCCAGCAATTTTATAGAGCCAGGCCGAAAAAGGAAAACCCCGAAATTCATAGCGGGGCAAATGATTCAAGGCATTCACAAAAGTTTGCGAGCATAAGTCACCAGCCAATTCATCATCACCGGTTTGCCGCAAAATATAATTGAAAATGGGATCGAAGTATTTTTCATAGATCTCACCAAACGCACGCGAGTCTTTTTTAGATTTCTCTATCAGGTCTTGCTCTTTCCGGATTTCATCGTCCGTCATGCGGTCTGGGTTAGCGTCTGTTGACAACTTAATAATCCGAAGGATTTATGAAAGTCACAAACGGAGAAGCTTTGAGTTGCCTGGAACCGTCCGACACGAATCACTCACAGTTGGTCTCCCGCTGATTACGCTGATTTCCGCAGAACCTCAACTGAGAAAACCTTCACGCACATCTGCGAAATCTGCGGGAAAAACAAGTTAGCGTAAGTTCAGCATCCGACACGAATCACTTACAGTTCGTCTCCCGCAGAAACTCAACTGAGAAACCTCTGCGTACATCCGCGAAATCTGCGGGAAAAACAAGTTAGCGTAAGTCCAGTTACTTTAATCAATCCTTATAACCGTTTGGAATTATTAATTGCAATCACTTTTATTAATGGGTAGATTTCCGGTATAGACCCAATCATGTGTAGTTATGAAAAATATACTAATAGCGCTTTCTTTCCTTCTTACCGCATCCGCTTTTGGTCAGAAGAAAAAAACGGACACCCCTGCCACCACCACAACACAGGCCTTATCACCCATCGAAGCCAAAGTAGCGGGGATGAAAAAGTATTCCGGCTATTTTGAATTTTATTATGACGAGAAACAAGATAAGGTCTTCCTGCTCATCGATAAGTTCGATACAGAATTCTTATATGTGGAATCACTTACCGCGGGCATTGGCTCCAACGACATCGGATTGGATCGCAATCAATTAGGTAGCGAACGCGTGGTGAAGTTTGAGCGCAGAGGCCCTAAAGTTTTATTGACGCAACTTAATTATAATTACCGTGCAGTTTCCAATAGTGAAGCGGAACGCAGAGCTGTGCAGGAAGCATTCGCACAATCTGTATTAGGAGGCTTTACCGTGGTGGCAGAAGAGAATGGAAAAGTGTTGGTCGATGCATCTGATTTTCTCTTGCAGGATGCGCATGATGTAGCGGGTAGACTCCGCTCCTCACAACAAGGAAGCTATACGTTGGATAAAACCAGGTCTGCTTTTTATTTGCCGCGCATTAAAAATTTTCCTCAGAACTCTGAGTTTGAAGTAACGCTCACATTTAGCGGACAACCCACTGGTGCATACATTCGCAGTGTGACTCCCACACCTTCGATCGTTACCGTTCGTGAACATCACTCGTTTATCCAATTGCCTGATGCGAATTATAAGCCCCGTGAGTTTGATCCTCGCGCGGGTTACTTCAACACTTCGTATTATGATTACGCCACTCCGATCAGTGAGCCCATAGAAAAAAGATTCATCACACGCCATCGTCTTCAGAAAAAAGATCCAACGGCTGCCATCAGCGAGCCCGTTAAGCCTATCATCTATTACATGGATCCGGGTGCACCAGAACCAATTCGTTCGGCCTTAATGGATGGCGCACGTTGGTGGAACCAGGCTTATGAAGCCGCAGGATATAAAGATGCGTTTCGTGTGGAGGTATTGCCTGAAGATGCAGACCCCATGGATATACGATACAACATGATCAACTGGGTGCATCGTTCTACGCGTGGATGGTCGTATGGATCATCGGTGATCGATCCACGCACAGGAGAAATTATTAAAGGACATGTTACATTAGGTTCGCTGCGCGTGCGTCAGGATTTTTTAATTGCCGAGGGATTGCTCTCACCCTATGAAGATGGAAAGCCTGCTTCAAAGGAAATGGAACAAATGGCGTTGGCACGATTAAGACAATTGGCTGCACATGAGGTGGGTCATACCCTTGGCCTGTCACATGCCTATTCATCCAGTGCTGAGAACCTCGCTTCGGTAATGGATTATCCTCATCCTGTGGTAAAATTGAAAGATGGAAAGATTGATCTGAGCGAAGCCTATGATACGAAGATCGCTGCGTTTGATAAAGTTTCCATCACCTGGGGCTATCAGGATTTTCCTGCAGGCACTGATGAGCGCAAAGCTTTGAATGACATTATTCAAACATCACTAAAGGATGGATTGACATTCTTATCGGATCAGGATGCACGTCCAGTAGGCGGAGCCCATCCTTTTGCCCACCTCTGGGATAATGGCAGCGACCCATCCGATGAACTTAACCGCATGATGGAGATAAGAAAAGTAGCGTTGAAGAATTTTGGTGAGCATACCATCAAACAAGGCACACCCTATGCGTTATTGGAAGAAGCACTCGTGCCGGTTTATTTCTTCCATCGCTACCAGGCTGAAGCTGCCGTGAAATTGATTGGAGGATTAAACTATCGCTATGCCCTTCGTGGCGATGGACAACCCGTGACGGAATTACTGACACCACAAAAAGAACTGAAAGCCCTTGATGCATTATTAAAAACCGTGGAGCCATCAGCATTGATGCTTCCGGAAAGTTTGTTGAAAATCATTCCTCCGCGCCCCATCGGTTATGATCGCCATCGCGAACTCGTGAACATCAAAACAGAGTTGACTTTTGATCCATTGGCCGTGGCAGAGACAGCATCTGATTTTACATTCAATATGATTCTTCATCCTGCCCGTGCCAATCGTGTGTTTGAACATCATTCCCGCGATGCGCGGTTGCCAAGTTTAGAAAATGTAATCGACAAGTTGGTGAGTGCCACATTCAAATCGGCAAACAAGCCGGGGTATGAAGGAGCCGTGCAAATGAGTACGAACTATGCCTTGTTCACCAACCTCTCCAAACTGGCATTGAATAAAGAATCATCGGTGCAAACCAAAGCTATTGTTTCATTAAAGTTAGATCAGTTGAAAACATGGTTGTCAACAAAACAAACCACCGATGAATCATGGAAAGCACACTATGCTTACATAGCGAAACAGATCTCAAGCCTGCAGGAAGATCCGGAAGAATTTAAACAAGATAATTTACTACCTGTACCTCCCGGAGCGCCAATAGGTACTACTGAAAAGGAATTCTGTGGTAATTAAATTTCTTGTTACACACCAAGAACGCAAAGTTTTAATCAGCGCATTCATTGCGTCTTCGCAGGTAACTATATTCTTTGTGCAACTTCGTGTTTTCGTGACTTTGTGGTTCAATAATTTGGCAATGCCTAATTCTTCTTAAACCCAATCCTCCACAACCCCCTCAATTGATTCGCCTGATACCCCACCGCCTTATCTCTCGGATACAAAGACTGAATCAATGAGTCATTACTGAAGGTGATGTCTTTCCCAGGCACACCGTGACAATTAAGACATAATGCCTGTGTTATGATGGGCTTGTAAAAAATGACAGAATCATCTTTCATGACAAGCTTGGGTGAAAGGTCATTACCTTCACTCAGATCGATGCCAAATCCTTTCATCATAAA
>JANOUH010000105.1:0-2791 GCA_031416795.1 Cytophagales bacterium
AAAATCACCAGTCATATAAACTTGAACGATAAACAAAGCGGCAAAGAAACATATCATATTGAAATAAGCACTGACGATCAGCCCACCTACCAACCCGGTGATGCTATTGGTATCTATCCTTACAATAAAACTGAAGTAGTAAATAAAATCATAGCGCTGTCTGGTGTTGATCCTTCAAGGAAAGTATCAACCACTAAATTTACAGATTCTGTACAAGCCCTTCTTGCGAGACACTTAAGTATTAGTTATTTGTCAGATACCATTGTGCAGAAATATGCAAGTATTATCGGGGCTCAAATTCCTGATACCCGGATCGATTTGTTGGACCTTCTTCGCATATATCCTGTAAAAAATGCTGATCAATTTGAAGATGTACTTAAAATACTTAATCCACATTCACCCCGGCTATATAGTGTTGCCTCTTCACCCAACGCTCATTCGAACGAAGTACATGTAACGGTGGCGAAAAATACGTTTGAAGTCAATGGTGAAAGACGGGTTGGATTGTGTAGCGATTTTCTGTGTGAATTAAAGGAGGGTGATTCTTTGAATTTCTATATACACAAGAATAACAACTTTAAATTACCATCGGCCGATAAGGATATTATTATGATTGGTCCCGGAACAGGAGTCGCACCTTTCCGTTCTTTTGTTGCCGAACGAGATGTTACAGGAGCCACTGGAAGAAATTGGTTGTTCTTTGGTGATCGGAATTTCACCACCGACTTTTTATATCAAACCGAATGGCAACAGTATAAAGCTACAGGAGTACTTACCAAGATAAACCTGGCATGGAGCCGCGATACAGCCATGAAAAATTACGTGCAGCATGAGTTGAAAAAAGAAGCCAGTGAATTGATTCAATGGATTGATCGAGGCGCTTACCTTTATCTCTGTGGAAACAAGAACCTTATGAGTATTGATGTGGAAGCAGCCATCATAGATATCTTAAGTGAGCAGAGAAATATTTCTCAAGAGGAAGCAATACAATTTTTAGAGAATCTGGGTGAGCAGGGCCGCTATGTGAAAGATGTCTATTGAATCATTCCTTAAATACAAAGACGATATTAAACGGAACATCATGTCAAAAAAAGAGACAACTCCATTATCAGTCGTAGAGCGAATAAAGAGAGAAAGCCACGGATTGAGGGGAACCATCAATGAAAGTTTATCTGACGCCATCACTGGACAGGTGCAGGAAGATGATACCCAGGTGATAAAATTCCACGGTATGTATCAGCAAGATGATCGCGATGTACGAGAAGAAAGAGCCAGAAAGAAGTTAGAAAACTTATATTCTTTCATGATCCGTCTACGACTTCCGGGTGGTGTGCTTACCGCAGAACAATGGATGGCCACAGATCATATCGCAGGCGAACATTCAACCGGGGTTATCAAGATTACTACGCGACAAACCATTCAATTGCATGGCATTCTAAAATCACACATCAAACCTACCATACAATCATTTAACGCGGCACGGCTAGACAGTATCGCAACGTGTGGTGATATCAATCGCAACGTAACTTCAAATGCACTGCCATCCCATTCTCCATTACATCAACAAATACATGCTTACGCAGATAAGATCAGTACGCTTCTGATGCCAAAAACACGAGCCTATTATGAGATATGGCTCGATGAAGAATTACTGGAGGAAAAAAAGGACGAAACAGATCCATTATATGAGGATCGCTACCTGCCACGTAAATTTAAAATTGGTATCGCCATTCCCCCAAACAACGATGTAGACGTGCTCACGAATGATGTTGGCCTTATTGCCATCACGGAAGGAGATGTATTAAAAGGATTCAATATCGCCATTGGTGGCGGTCTATCTTTTACACATGGTAACGATGCCACCTATCCGCGATTGGCCACCGTTATTGGCTTTACTGACACAGAAGAAAAAACGTTGAAAACAGTGTATGAAGTGATAACCGTTCAGAGAGACTATGGCAATCGTAGCGATAGAAAGCAGGCTCGATTAAAATACACGGTAGACAAGCTGGGTGTTGAAGGATTTAAAAGTGAATTGGAGAATAGGATTGGATTTAAACTCGAGGAGGCCAAGCCCTTTTCCTTCACGCAGCGCAAAGATGACTTTGGCTGGAGCCAAAGTAAAGATGGATTATCGCATTTCACGGCATTTGTAGAATGTGGCAGAATAACCGATGAAGGAAATGTAAATACAAAAACTGCGCTATATGAAATCGCCAAATTGAATAAATCGTCATTCAGATTTACGTGTAACCAGAACGTGATCGTTGCAGACGTAAGACAGGATGATAAAAATACAATCGATACATTATTGCGCCAATATGGTGTTAAACAATTTACCCAAACATCATCCCCCATTCGTCTTAGCAGTTTGGCCTGCGTGGCATTTAATACATGCCCGTTGGCATTGGCAGAAGCTCAACGCTACATTCCTTCATTGATTACTAAGATTGAACCTCTGTTGGCTAGGTATAAATTATCACAAGATGATATTGTCTTACGCATGACAGGCTGCCCTAATGGATGTGGAAGAAGTACAGCCGCAGAAATTGGATTTGTTGGCACAGCATATGGCTTATACAATCTACACATTGGTGGAGATCGACTTGGGTTGCGTCTCAATAAAAAGTTCAGGGAAAACTTAGATGAAGAGCAAATACTCCAAACACTGGATGAGCTTTTCCATGTTTACTCAAAAGAGAAAACCAAAAATGAAACATTTGGTGATTTCTCATTCCACAAATGGGTGGCTTCAAATTAATTAATTGGGCTATGGATTCAGGAATTGTGA
>JANOUH010000106.1:0-11330 GCA_031416795.1 Cytophagales bacterium
GGCAGTAGGCAGTGGGCAGTGGGGTAAGTAGGCAAGGGAAAAATAGGCAGTAGGCAATGGGAATAAAGTAGACAGGCGGCAGGTGGCAGTCAGCCTTCGCTGAAGCTATGGCTGATAAATAGGCAGTCGTAGGAAATGGCAATTGGCAATTGACAAGCAATAGTTAGAAATAGGCAAAAGGCAGTCAGCCTTCGCTAAAGCTACGGCTGATAAATAGGCAAGGGATTGGAACACGAAGTCAAATTTTGGATATTTCAGATTCCATCTGCTTCAGATTGCAAAAATCCAGAGTCAGTTTATGTATCTTCGTAAACAGGAAGGATAAACACAACAAAGCAATATGTATATTAATGCCTATATAGAGGTAAACCCGCGCATCATGACGGGCAAGCCAGTAATCAAAGGAACGAGAATTACGGTTGAGATTATTTTAGAAAAACTCTCTTATGGAATGTCATTCTCAGACATTCTTGAAGCCTACCCATCACTTTCGGTGGAGAAAATCAGAGCTGCATTAGCCTTCGCAGCAGAATCATTGAAAGGAGATAAAATCTATCCGATGGCAGTATGATCTTTCTGGCTGACGAAAGTGTTGATTTTCCAATTGTCAGCTTCTTCGGCATCACAAATTCGACATCGTAGCAGTAATTGAAAAATTCCCTTCCCGGGAAGATGAGTTTGTTTTGGACTTTGCGCAAAAGGAAGGTCGTTTGTTAATTACATCCGATAAAGATTTTGGTGAATTAGTTTATCGGCTCAAAAAAGTAAGTGCTGGCGTAATTTTACTTCGCATAGAAGAATTAACTCCATCTGAAAAAGCTGATTTTTTATGGACCGTGATCGCTGAAAGAAAGGAAGAACTGAAAAATGCTTTTACCGTGGTGAGAAAAGACATGATCAGGATTAGAAAACTATAGGGGCAGTTGCCAGTTGCCGGTAGGCCGGTTGCCAGTTGGTTTTGCTTTAGACTTAAAATTCTGATTAGTTTTTTATCGACTTGATCACTGGTGACGGGGGCAGTTACCGGTTGCCGGTCACCAGTTAGCTGGAGTAGTGGGCACTATTTAGGTTTAAGGTGACTCATGAATAAATACTTTAAAAGTATTGATATATGAAGACAAGAAAAAACGAATTGGACGTTGACTTCATTGGAGGCCTCGGACCGTTGACAAAAGACGAAGAGAAAAGAATCAGTGAAGTGATTAAGATGCTGAAATCAAAAAAAGGCTCAACTCGTAAAGCGACAAGAAAGTTGACGACCAAGAAAAAGGTAACAGCATAGCGGTACTACTTTATATAGCATAGAGGCTTTCTGAATGGTGCCGTGACGAGTTGGTTTTAAGTTTTATCTTCGTTGATAATGGATAATGGAGTAGGTAGCCGAGTATTTGCTGGGTGATACGACCTATCGTAAATTGGGGACCAAACATGAAGTTGACTTTAGGGTCGTTCACTATTGGGTATCAAGATTTCAAGGAAAGCCAGTGAAGAAAGCAAAGCCCACAAACAAATTGAATGATGATCTTCCCCGAGAAGAGTTGCCAACCGATGTAAAGCAATTACAGGAAGAGCTTCGTAAAGCTAAACTCCATAACAAGTTGCTCAATGCCATCATTGACATTGCCGAAGATCAGCTTAAAATCGACATCCGAAAAAAGTCTGGCACCAAGCAGTAGAGCAGGTAGAACAAAGTACGCCTCGTTGTATTAACGAGCTTTGTTTGCTGCTTGGTTATATGGAGGCAGTCCTGGGATGATATTCTTCGGTTGGGGAAATGATGTGGAAATAATTCCCCAGAATTCCACATTCCCAAAAAAGCAGGTGACGCTCACGGTGATATTTAGACTACAATACATACACTCTGTTTATCTCACGAATAATTGCCCCAGCTTCTCTAAAAGAGATAAATGCCTTCCGGGAATAAATAATTCATTCAGTCAAATATTTTCCATTCCAGTGAGGTGCGTCACTTGGAATATGATGGTACGTTTATTAGGTAAAGCAATAAAGCTCTCTTTTCAAGCATCAATAAGCTGTAACCACCTTCCATGAAAACCAAACTCCTGCCACGGGTATGAAAACGAGCCCGGCCGTAATTCCTCCATCCAATGGCAACCGAAAAGAACTAAAAAAGGCCACAAACGGGCTAACAAAACCGAGCATTGACCCTGCACTGGTCGAGACTTCCAATTCAATGGAATTGTTACGAGTGCTAACGGAGGTAAAAAATGGAAACTTTAAGGTTAGCTTGAAAGAACTTGCTTTTCAAAATGATGAAAAAGAAAAACGCGCAGCAGAGTTAGGCATTGCCAATAAAGAATTTGCCATTCAAAACGATGAGAAAGAAAAGCGGGCTGCCGAGTTAAGTGTTGCTAACAAAGAAGTGGAAGAATCCAGAAAATCGTTGGAAAAGAAAGCGGAACACACTTTTACATGTGCAAATATTGTAAAAACAAATAAACAGAATATATTGAATCTGAATCTACTATTATTTTAAATAATGAAAAATAATGAAGACTATAACTAAAAAGCCCAAATCAAAGGTAGGAAAGTTTAAATCAAACGGTGTACACCATAAAGCAAATGGAATATCCCATAAGACAAACGGGGCACATCCAGCGATTGAAGAAATAGCTTTGACAGATCCCGAACTTCTTAAAATTCTAATGAAGGTAAGGAACGGAAATTTTTCTGTTCGTTTGCCTCAAGGTCAGCTTGGTATTAAAAAATCTTTGTGCGATACGCTAAATGAAATTATTGATACCAATGAAAGAATGGTAACTGAGTTTGAAAAAGTCGGAAGCAGTATTGGAAAACAAGGAAAGTTAACGAACAGAGTGTCGCTTGATGGAGCAAGAGGTTCATGGGGTGTCTGCGTTAATTCTGTGAACACACTTATTTCCGATTTGGTGCATCCTACGATTGAAATTGCACACGTTATTACTTCTGTTGCAAAGGGTAATCTCTCTCAGCAAATGCCATTATCCATTGAAGGAAATCCGTTGCAAGGGGAATTTTTACGCATCGCTAAAGAGGTGAATGGAATGGTAAAGCAACTTAACTTATTCTCGATGGAGGCAACTCGCGTGGCGCGTGAGGTAGGTACAGAAGGAAAGCTGGGAGGGCAAGCGAAAGTAAAAGGAGTTGCGGGTGTATGGAAAGATTTGACAGACAATGTAAATAAAATGGCAAATAACCTCACAGGGCAAGTGCGGAATATTGCGGAAGTAACCACAGCGGTGGCAAAGGGAGACCTTTCTAAAAAAATTACGGTGGATGTTAAAGGAGAAATCCTTGAGTTGAAAAATACAATTAACACGATGGTGGATCAGTTGAACTCATTTTCTTCAGAAGTAACCCGCGTTG
Organism: Cytophagales bacterium; assembly: GCA_031416795.1. Taxonomy (GTDB): domain Bacteria; phylum Bacteroidota; class Bacteroidia; order Cytophagales; family Cyclobacteriaceae; genus ELB16-189. The sequence goes on from JANOUH010000106.1 coordinate 3,367, forward strand.
CGCGTGAGGTGGGTACGGAAGGAAAATTGGGCGGACAGGCACAAGTAAAAGGAGTTGACGGAACATGGAAGGATTTAACAGACAGCGTAAATAAAATGGCAAGTAACCTTACCGGTCAGGTGAGAAACATTGCGGATGTTACAACCTCGGTTGCAAAAGGCGATCTTTCTAAAAAGATCACGGTGGATGTTAAAGGAGAAATCCTTGAATTGAAAAATACTATTAACACAATGGTGGATCAGCTCAATTCATTTTCATCGGAGGTTACCCGTGTTTCGCGCGAGGTAGGTTCGGAGGGAAAACTGGGTGGGCAAGCAAAGGTGAGAGGTGTGGGCGGTGTATGGAAGGATTTAACGGACAGCGTAAATCAAATGGCAAATAACCTTACCGGACAGGTGAGAAATATTGCTGAAGTAACAACAGCCGTGGCGAAGGGCGATCTTTCTAAAAAAATTACAGTAAACGTGGCAGGTGAAATTCTGGAGTTGAAGAATACGATCAACACGATGGTGGATCAATTGAATTCCTTTGGCGCGGAAGTAACACGCGTGGCGCGTGAGGTAGGTTCGGAAGGAAAATTAGGAGGACAGGCAAAAGTGAAAGGTGTGGGTGGAACATGGAAGGATTTAACAGACAGTGTAAATCAAATGGCAAGTAACCTTACCGGACAGGTACGTAACATTGCCGAAGTAACCACTGCTGTAGCGAATGGTGACCTCTCTAAAAAAATTACGGCAGTTGCAGAAGGAGAAATTTTGGATTTGAAAAAAACCATCAATACGATGGTGGATCAGTTGAATTCTTTTTCCTCAGAGGTAACCCGTGTGGCTCTGGAAGTTGGGACCGAAGGAAAATTAGGAGGACAGGCAAAAGTAAAAGGTGTGGGTGGAACCTGGAAAGATTTAACGGATTCTGTAAATCAAATGGCGAGTAACCTTACCGGACAGGTGAGAAATATTGCCGAAGTAACAACAGCCGTTGCAAAAGGTGACCTTTCGCGACAAATTACAGTAGATACAAAAGGAGAAATTCTGGAGTTGAAGAATACGATCAACACCATGGTGGGTCAGTTGAATTCTTTTGCTTCGGAAGTAACCCGTGTGTCACGTGAAGTAGGTACAGAAGGAAAACTGGGTGGACAAGCACAGGTAAAGGGCGTAGGTGGAACATGGAAAGATTTAACTGACAGCGTAAATCAAATGGCGAGTAATCTTACAGGGCAAGTAAGAAATATTGCAGAAGTTACCACAGCCGTTGCAAAAGGCGATTTGTCACTGCAAATTACGGTGGATGTGAAAGGAGAAATTCTGGAATTGAAAAACACAATCAACACGATGGTGGATCAGCTCAGAGGATTTGCATCGGAAGTAACGCGTGTATCTCGTGAGGTGGGAACAGAAGGAAAACTCGGAGGACAGGCAGATGTACCCGGTGTTGCAGGAACATGGAAAGATTTAACAGACAGTGTAAACCAAATGGCGGGTAATCTTACCTCTCAGGTGCGAAACATTGCCGATGTGGCTATTGCGGTGGCAAATGGTGATATGTCGAAAAAAATTACGGTGGATGTGCAAGGTGAAATTTTGCAGTTGAAACAAACATTGAATACGATGGTGGATCAACTTCGTGCGTTTGCATCGGAAGTAACCCGCGTGGCACGTGAGGTAGGTACTGAAGGAAAACTTGGTGGACAGGCGGACGTGCCAGGTGTTGCTGGAACATGGAAAGTTTTAACGGATTCGGTAAACCAAATGGCAGGAAATCTTACCGCACAAGTGCGAAACATTGCAGAAGTAACTAGTGCGGTGGCGAACGGAGATATGTCGAAAAAAATTACGGCTGACGTACGAGGAGAAATTTTGCAGCTTAAAGAAACAATTAATACGATGGTGGATCAGCTCCGCGCGTTTGCATCGGAAGTAATCCGTGTGGCGCGTGAGGTAGGAACAGAGGGGAAATTGGGCGGACAAGCATTTGTACCGGGAGTTGCCGGAACCTGGAAAGATTTAACGGATTCGGTAAATCAGATGGCATCCAACTTAACAGGACAAGTACGTAACATTGCTGAGGTAACAAAAGCGGTGGCAAGCGGTGACCTTTCAAAACCTATTACGGTAGACGTAAAAGGAGAAATTTTGGATTTGAAAAACACCATCAACACGATGGTGGAACAGTTGAACTCATTTGCTTCGGAAGTAACCCGTGTAGCGCGTGAAGTGGGTACAGAAGGAAAACTGGGCGGACAGGCGCAGGTAAAAGGTGTGGGTGGAACATGGAAGGATTTGACCGATAACGTAAACTTCATGGCATCCAACCTGACCGGACAAGTACGGGGTATCGCAAAAGTAGTAACCTCGGTTGCAAAAGGAAACCTGAAACAAAAATTATCGATCGAAGCTAAAGGAGAAGTGGCGCAGCTAACAGATACAATCAATGAAATGATTGATACGCTAGCAACATTCTCCGATCAGGTTACAACGGTAGCCCGTGAAGTGGGTGCCGAAGGAAAATTAGGTGGCCAGGCTAATGTACCCGGTGCTGATGGAACGTGGAAGAATTTAACCGAAAACGTAAATCAGCTTGCAGCAAATCTTACAACGCAGGTGCGGGCAATTGCTGAAGTAACTTCAGCGGTATCGCAGGGAGATTTAACCCGAACGATTAGAGTGGAAGCGAAAGGTGAAGTAGAAGCACTAAAGGATACCATCAACCAAATGATTTCTAACCTTAAAGGCACTACCTTGAGAAATCAGGAGCAGGATTGGCTAAAATCCAACCTTGCTAAATTCACACAAATGCTTCAAGGGCAGAAAGAACTTAAATCAGTTACAGCAAAAATTCTTTCGGATGTCGCTCAGGTGGTTACTGCTCAGCAAGGATTGTTTTATATTTTGAAAGAGGATGAGGTATTTCTGAATTCAAAACTTGAGTTAGTTGCATCCTATGCCTTTATAAAAAGAAAAGATTCCATTACAGAATATGCTATGGGGGAAGGTCTGATAGGACAATGTGCGGTAGAGAAAGACAAAATTTTACTTACCAATGTTCCAAAAGAGTATAGTAAGATTAACTCAGGTTTGGGTGAAGCAACACCGCTTAATGTTATTATTCTGCCTGTACTTTTTGAAGGGCAGTTAAAAGCGGTTATTGAATTATGTTCCTTTTATAATTTCAGCCAATCCCATCAGGATTTTCTGAAAGGATTAACAGAAAGTATCGGTATTGTTTTAAATACGATTGAATCTAACTCAAGAACAGAAGCACTTTTGGTACAATCACAATCATTAACCAACGAACTTAAAAGTCAGCAACAGGTATTAAGTAATACCAACGAAGAGTTGGAAGAAAAAGCAATTCTCCTCGCTAATCAAAAGGGAGAGGTGGAAAAAAAGAATCAGGAAGTGGAAGAAGCGCGGAAATCACTGGAAGAAAAAGCGAACCAATTAACGCTTACTTCAAAATATAAATCAGAGTTTTTGGCAAACATGTCGCACGAATTAAGAACACCGCTTAACAGTTTACAGATATTAGCAAACGAACTCATCGCCAACCACGATGGAAATCTCACCGACAAACAAATTCAGTTTGCTAAAACCATCAATTCTTGCGGAGATGATTTGATTAACCTAATCAATGATATTCTGGATCTTTCAAAAATTGAATCAGGTTATATTTCTGTTGAATATACATCCATCAACTTTGAAGCAATCAGCAAATATGTGGAATCAACATTCAGACATATATCAGAAGCAAAGCATTTAAAGTTCAGCATTGAAGCGGATGAAAACCTCCCCAAATTTATCGAAACAGATTCTCAGCGATTGAATCAGATAATTAAAAACTTATTGTCCAACTCGTTTAAATTTACGGAGAAGGGCAACGTGAAATTTAAAATGTATAAGGCAAATAAAAACTGGAGAACCAGAAACAACAATCTGGACACTGCCGAAACCGTGATTGCTTTTGAAATCTCCGATACGGGAATTGGTATTTCAAAAGAAAAACAAAGTGTCATCTTTGAGGCATTTCAACAAGCAGAAGGTTCAACAAGCAGAAAATATGGTGGCACGGGCTTAGGATTATCCATCAGTCGCGGTCTTTCCGATTTATTGGGCGGAATCATAGAGTTAGAAAGCGAAACAAATGAAGGAAGTAAATTCACGTTGTTTTTGCCCCTTAACTTTATTCCCGCACAAAGCCAACATGTGGAATCAGAAGAAAATCAACATGGTTTGAAAAATGGGGTTAAATCTTTGGCTCTATCTTCCAGGCAGAGATCAGATATAGAATTGTTTTTTGTTAATGAATTCGATGACGACAGAATCGAAATTAAATCGGAGGATGGCGTGCTGTTGATAGTGGAAGATGACCCCACCTTCGCTAAAATAATGATTGACAAAGCACACCAAAACGGACTTAAAGCGGTTGTAACTGCCAAAGGGAATGACGTGGTAGATTTCATCGGTCAATTTCATCCTATTGCCATAACAATGGATATTAATATGCCTGATACAAGCGGATGGAAAGTATTGGACCGCCTCAAAACAGATATTAATTTGCGACACATCCCTATTTACGTAATATCCGGAGTGGATGATAGGAACAATGGATTGAAACGAGGAGCCAGAAATTTTTTGTTAAAACCTATAAAACCGGAATCAATGAAAAATTTGTTTGCTGACATTCGTGATTTCAGCAACAAAAAAGTAAAAAACCTTTTAGTGGTGGATGATAACGAACACGAGTTAGAAATCGCAGTAAAAGCCATTGAAGGCAGCGATATAAACATCAGCACTGCTAAAACAGTAAAAGAGGCAATTGCGCTCGTCAAGGAAAAAACATTTGACTGCATCATCTTAGATTTGGTTTTGCCCGATGCAGACGGACTTGACATAATCAAAGAACTGGAGAGTGAAAGTTCCGATCCGCAAACTGCCTTAATTGTCTATTCAGCAAAAGACATCAGTAAAAAAGAAAGAACACGCCTCAACAGGTTTGCTAATCGTATTATTTTAAAAAGTGCATATTCATTGGATCAGTTAATAGACCAGACGGCATTATTTCTGCACCGTGCTCATAAAGATATTCCCGAAACAATGAGAGGCATAATAGAAACACTGTCCCTGAAAGAAGATCCGCTCAATGGCAAAAAAGTATTATTGGTAGATGATGATGTGCGTAATTTGTTTGCATTAACTACCGCATTGCAGCGTTACGGTATGAATATTTTAAGCGCAGAAAGCGGAAAAGAAGCAATCCGTATTTTAGAAATGACCAAAGACATTGATGTTGTTTTGATGGACATCATGATGCCCGAGATGGACGGATACGAAACCATGAAAAATATCCGGTCAGACAAGTCAAAAAAAGACCTGACTATTATTGCTGTTACAGCGAAAGCAATGAAAGGTGACAGGCAAAAATGTATTGAATCGGGTGCTTCTGATTACATTACGAAACCCGTTAATGTAGAGCAATTATTATCCCTCATTCGCGTATGGGTTAAGTGGAGAGAGGGTGATTTATAAATCTTAAATATTAAAACAATTGTGACTACGAAAACCGAAGATCCTGTTAAAATATTAATGGTGGATGACCGACCGGTAAACCTGCTTGGGCTGGAAGTAATTCTTGCTAATAAGAATTATGAATTAATAAGAGCCAACACCGGAAAAGAAGCACTAAGAATTCTTCTTAGTGAAGAAAATTTTGCCCTCATCCTGATGGATGCGATGATGCCCATCATGGATGGATATGAAACCGCAGAACTTATCCGTCAAAACGATAAAGTAAAATATATTCCAATCATATTTTTAACGGCTCAACTAAATACGCCTGATAATATTTTTAAAGGATACCAATCAGGTGGGGTTGATTATATGCTTAAACCTCTTTCATCAGAGATATTAAAAGCAAAAGTGGCTATTTTTGTGGATCTGTATAGGAAAACTCAGGAGTTGCTGGAACAAAAGGAACAAATGGAAGTACTCAATGGCTATGTAACGGCTACTAACAAAGGGCTTGCCCTTCAAAATATAGAAAAAGAAAAAATGGCCGCAGAATTAACTATTGCCAATAAGGAACTCCTTGCATTCAATTATATAGCAAGTCATGATCTTCAAGAACCACTGCGCAAAATACAAATCTACGCAGGTCGGGTTTTAGAAAAGGAAAACTTATCACAGGATGGAAACAATTATTTCCAAATTATCTGGAAGTCTGCGGAACGGATGCGAATACTCATTCAGGATTTGCTTGCCTTCTCACGTTTAAGCACAACTGAAAGAAAACTTGAAAAGACTGACCTCAACAAAATTATTGAAGAAGTAAAAAAGGAATTCGAAGAAGTCATAACTGAAAAACGCGCCACAATAGAGGTGGGAGAAATTTGTGAAGTTCATGTTATTCCTTTCCAGTTTCGCCAACTTATGCAAAACCTCATAGGCAATGCGCTCAAATTCTCTGATCCAAAAATTCCACCCCATATACTAGTTAAGAGCCACATTTTAGAACCGGAGTCACGCGGTTTGCCTTCAAGTTTGGCGGGAAAGCAAGTTTGCCACATCAGCGTTTCGGACAACGGCATCGGCTTTGAAAAGGAGTTCAGCGAAAAAATATTTGATGTATTTCAACGCCTCCACAGCAGGGATGAATACGCAGGCACAGGCATTGGACTTGCCATCGTAAAAAAAATAGTTGACAATCACACCGGCATAATCACGGCCACAAGTGAAATAAATAAAGGGGCAACATTTGATATCTACATTCCCACTAAGTGAAAAATAGTTTAAAGTGAACAACTAATCGGTGTACGTTCTTCCTTGCAATGATGGGCAGGCAACCTCCTTTCTTTTTAAAGAAGCATTAGGGGAACCTGCGATGCTTAAAACACGAGCAGGTCACTTTAGAAAGTAGGCAGGATGATTTAGAAATCTCCTGACCTATTTTAGAATTAGAGCTTCCGCGAGTAGAATTCTCGCACCTCCGAGTAGTATTCTCGTGACCGCGCGCCCCCGCACCAATACTGGACAGATTAGTAAGAGTAAACTGATTCTCCAAGGTTGCCCGGGCTTATGAAGCCGATGTGATTATCGAAGAGGTACTACGCTATCGGAAAGCGCTCAAGCGTAAATGAATGAAATCCGTTACCAAGTGTAAACCTAATAACGGACTCATTGCTTCATCTGACCGGGATTAATCCTGGCGGGTTGCTCCTCAGCATTGCCCGCTTCCGCTTCATCCGGTAATCAAATGTAAAGCGATTTCAGGACTAACTAAAAAGTGTAAATTTGAATCAGGACTTCTAACCAAAAAGTGTAAACTTTTTTCAGGACGAGTCACTAGCCGACAGACAAAAAATAGACAACGGATGACGATTACGGACGAAACCCAACTCTACCCACTAAAAATGTTTCTACAATGGTGGGGTGATGAGTAATGTTTAAGTTTTATCTTCGATCAACGTTTCTCCACGTGGACCTGTCTTCGCGTTGCTGCTACAGGCAAGTAGGACGCGGCTTTGGAAGCCCACCACTTCAGAAATACTACGTTAGCTGCAATTTTACGGTAACCACCACTTAAAGTATTCAGACAAATATGTCACGAGTTTTAATTAATAATATCATAAGACAATTGAATGAAATTCAGGATGGCTCCTTATGGTTTGACCAATGTTTTAAAGATAAGATTGATACTTTATCTGACGATGATGCGCTCACAAGACCAATACCAGAAATTCATAGTGTAGCCGAGCATATTTCTCATATGCTGGAATGGAGAAAGGAATGTGTTCTCAGATTTAAAGGTCTAAAGACAGGACTATTCATAAGTTTGATATCACACCTGACGACCTCGGATTGAAACTGAATATCAACAACTTATGAAACGTTAGTCAGAATTTTACGGTAACCACCACTTAAAGTATTCAGACAAATATGTCACGAGTTTTAATTAATTATATCATA
>JANOUH010000107.1:0-1553 GCA_031416795.1 Cytophagales bacterium
GAATCAGCTACACGCTGAACGGCAGTTAATGAATCAGCTACACGGATTGAATCCTGCGTTGCTTTTTCTCTGGCCGCTTTTCCACAATCACCACAACTGGTAATGATCATCGCAAATAGGGCAAATGCGCCCACAAGGAGGAGTGATTTCTGTGTTTTCATAGTTTTGTCATTTGAGTTATGATCCATAAACAGTGATCATACATGAATGTTTGGGAGATTTTAAAAAAATCAGGAATAGTTTTTTTCTGAATTCGAGGTCTTCTTTGCCAATTAAGAGAAAAGCATTGTCTTTAGATTCTGATCTGATTACTTTTCAAAAGAATTCAATCGTCAAAGACCATGAAACAGATACAACATACCATCACACTTTTTTTATTGTTCGCCTCTACGTCACTGGCTTTTGCTCAAAAGCAGGATTCCATTTATATGCGAACTCATTACGATAAGATGGAAGTGCAGATTCCTATGCGGGATGGTATCAAATTATTCACCGTGTTGTATTTGCCGAAGGATCAATCCAAAAAATATCCTATCCTGTTAAACCGCACGTGCTATAATGCTTCAGCTTATGCAGATTTTAAAACGCACGGACACCCTTCCAATTACCTGGTGAAGGATTCCTATATTCTTGCCTTTCAGGATGTGCGTGGCCGCTATATGAGTGAAGGCACTTTTGATAACATGCGGCCAAATATTCCAGGCAACGATCGTAAAAATAAAACGGCCATTGATGAAAGCTCCGACACCTGGGATACCATTGACTGGATGATTAAGAATCTTAAAAACAATAATGGCAGAGTGGGCATGTATGGAATTTCGTATCCTGGTTTTTATACCGCGGCAGCGATTCCGGATGCGCACCCGGCATTGAAGGCTTCCTCGCCACAAGCTCCGATCTCTGATTTTTTCTTTGACGACTTCCACCACATGGGTGCCTACCTGCAAAGTTATACAGCCGCCTTTGCCGTGTTTGGTTATCAGAAAGAAGGCCAGACTAAAAGCGATTGGTTCATGGATAAGATCATGAGGTTTTATGCCGATGCCCCGAAAGACGGTTATGAGTTTTATTTAAAGCAAGGGCCACTAAAGAATATCACCGAGAAGTATCATAAGGATAATTTTTTCTGGCAACAGATTACTGATCATCCCAACTATGATGATTTCTGGCAGAAGCGAAGTCTGTTACCTCACTTAAAGAATGTGAACCATGCCGTGATGACCGTTGGCGGATGGTTCGATGCCGAAGATTTATATGGACCATTGAATATTTATAAAACCATTGAGGCCACTAGTCCCAACGCATACAACACATTGGTGATGGGCCCCTGGGCACATGGTGGCTGGGCCAGTGAACACGGAAAGACTACCCATAACCATATTTATTTTGGCGACAGTATTTCTACGTTTTACCAGCGCGAAATTGAACGAAAGTTTTTTGCTTTCACGTTGAAGGGCGAGGGACAGCCTAATTTACCGGAAGCCTATATGTTTGACACGGGGAAGAAAGAATGGAAACAATTTGATGTGTGGCCCCCGAAAGAATACGCACCA
>JANOUH010000108.1:0-3919 GCA_031416795.1 Cytophagales bacterium
ATTAAAAAGCTACCATGCCAATCTTCAAATTGTGGTGGCCTTCCGCATGTTACCTGAAGTGGTTTGGATGATGCCAAAATTAGGCACCTTCAATTTACATGGATCGTTACTTCCTCACTATCGCGGAGCAGCTCCCATTAACTGGGCCATTATTAACGGAGAAAAAGAAACAGGAGTCACTACATTCTTTCTCAAGCATGAGATTGATACGGGTAGTATCATCTTCCAGGAAAAGGAAACGATAAAAGAAGATGACGATGTCGGTACTGTGTATGAACGACTCATGCACAAAGGAGCTACCTTGGTTTTGAAAACAGTACAGGCCATCCAGCAAGGAGATTATCCAAGTCTGCCACAAACAACATCATCAGAAATTAAACATGCTCCAAAAATTTTTAAGGAGACATGCCAGATCAATTGGGATCAGCCAAGTGAACAAATCAGAAATTTTGTAAGAGGGTTAAGTCCTTACCCAGCCGCATGGACATTAATCGGGGGTAAAACGTTCAAGATTTTTAAATGCAGTTTAACTCATGCAAATAGCGGTGTAACGCTACCCGGGGAGTTCATGACGGACGATAAAACCTATCTTTACTTTAAAACATCGGATAGCTTGATTTCAATTGATGAATTTCAACCCGAGGGAAAAAAAAGAATGAACGTTCAGGAATTTTTCAGAGGCAATAAACTCTTGTAGTCGGTTATCTATATGATGATATCACTTATCGCAGCGCTCACAAAAAATCGTGTCATCGGCAAGAACAATGATCTGCCCTGGCATTTGCCAGACGACATGAAGTATTTCATGCAGACCACCAAAGCACATCACGTGATTATGGGCAGGAAAAATTATGAATCTATTCCTGAAAAATTTAGACCGCTTCCCAATAGAACCAACATCGTGGTAACGCGACAAAAAGATTTCTACGCACCTGGCTGCATCATCGTAAACTCGATGGAGTATGGCATTGCTATGGCACGTGCTGCAGGAGAAACGCAACTGTTCATCATTGGTGGTTCTGACATCTATTCGTTAGGCATGCAACATGCCGATTTGCTCTATCTTACAGAAATAGATACTACGCTCGATGGCGATACCTACTTTCCATCGTTCGATAAAAGTGAATGGGAAGAGCAATCGCGCACACACCATGAAGCCGATGCACGCCATGCATACGCATTTGATTTTGTAGTGTATAAAAAGAAGTAACTTTCCGAAAATTCAAATGCCATGGAAGTACATAAACGAATTCTCGCCATCCTCTATATTATTTCGGGCTCGCTGCAAATTTTAGCCATGCTCTTCGTGTCTGCATTCATTTCTGCAATTATTCCATTTATTATGGACGAGGCTGGGCCCGATGCCCAATGGGTTTTTATTTGGCTCGTTCCATTCATTCGCATGATTGCCATTGTCGTTATTCTATTTTTCTCCATCCCTTCGATCATTGGAGGCATCGGACTTCTGAACAATAAAAGTTGGTCTCTTACGCTTTTGATGGTGTTGGGCTGCTTCAAATTATTTTCATTTCCCATCGGCACAGCAATCGGCATCAACACAATCTGGGTATATTCTGAAAATCATAAATTAAGTTCGCAGGCGAAATAATGGGAAAATTAACTAACAAGGTGATCTGGGTCACCGGAGCATCTTCGGGAATTGGGGAAGGACTGGTTCATGAGTTGGTAAAAAAAGGAGCGCGACTGATTATATCCGCTCGCAGAAAAGAAGAATTGGAACGAGTGAAAGGAAATTGTCGCCCAGAGGCGCAACCATTCGTACGAATATTACCACTAGACCTTAGCGAACCTTCTACATTGCAATTACATGTTGAAGCAGCCATTCAACTTTTCGGACACATTGATATCCTGATCAATAATGGAGGCATTAGTCAACGCAGTCTTGCAAAAGATACAGAACTTGATGTCGATCGCAGGATCATGGAAGTAGATTACTTCGGAACAATAGCACTCACAAAATATCTTCTCCCACATTTTCTCAAACGTAAATCAGGTCACTTTGTAACCGTGAGCAGCGTGATGGGGAAAATCGGAACTCCGTATCGCACGGGCTATGCCGCAGCTAAACATGCATTACATGGTTTCTTTGATTCGCTGCGTGCCGAACTTTGGAAAGACAGCAAAAATATTGATGTCACATTGGTTTGTCCTGGCTGGATCAATACCAACCTGAGCATGGTTGCCTTACTTGGCGATGGCTCGCCACAAAACAAGAAAGACGACACGCATAAAAAAGGAATGCATCCTTCTAAGTTTGCCCGTAAGATGATTCGTGCTATCGAAAATAAAAAACGCGAAGTGTACATAGGTGGAGCAAAAGAAGTCTTTGCCATTTATCTGGATCGCTACCTGCCCGGTTTATTTTCTAAAATAGTTCGTAACGCCAAGGTGAAGTGAGCTGGTACGAATATCCTCTTATCATCTTGGTAGGATTTATCGCGGCCTTCCTTAATACCGTGGGCGGAGGCGGATCACTATTCTCGGTTCCTATTCTTACATTCCTTGGATTGCCCATCACGATAGCGAATGCCACCAGCCGCGTAGCTATTCTCTTTCAAAATATTTTTGCCGTTGGCGGATTCAAAAGCAAAGGCGTGGAACTTCCCTGGCCCTATGCCATCTACCTCGGCATTGCTTCTCTGGGTGGCGGACTGCTAGGTTCATTTCTTGCCTCACAGGTGCCCGATCATATTTTCAAAAAAATATTTGTCGTGGTGATGATCTTAGCGGTGGGGTTGATTCTATATGATCCCTTCAAATCGAAAGGCGAAGAAAAGTTAACACCCAAAGCACAATGGACCGGTGCGTTTTTCTTTTTGTTTATTGGCGTGTATGGAGGATTTGTGCAAGCGGGCATCGGCTTTTTAGTCATTGCCGTTTTGAGTTTAGTGAACAACCTGAGTTTGGTGAAAAGTAATTATGTAAAAGTATTTGCAGCGATCGTATACACGGGTGTTTCGGTAATTGTCTTTGCCTATCAGGGAAAAATCAATTGGTCCATCGGATTGGTGTTAGCTATTGGTCATGCATTGGGTGGGTGGTATGCCAGTCGCTGGTCAGTAAAGGCGGGAGAGGTTTGGATCAAGCGCGTGATGATTATTTCTGTTGTTGCAATGGCTGTTGCCTTATGGTTTTCTTAAGCAAAAAATTATTCCTTAATCCATCTTTTTATTTAGCAGGTTAACATCAAAATTAATCCGGTCAATGCACGAAGCTAACAGCACAATGGAAATGATCGAAATTAGTTTTGTGCCACTCACGAAATTGATTATACCTAAAAATTTGGGAAATAGGAGAATGTTGTATTAGCCAAATGATTGCTAGTCCTGCCAGAAACTTGGTTTAGTCGTTGTGGCATTATGGAATAATTCCGTACAAACTATTTTTCCCATGCCCTCAATAGTAAAATCAACTTCTGGAATGAGACTCTGATTGGGCACATCATCCCGTGTTATGTACATACTTTTCGTGTCAACCCCAGCAGCATAAAATATTCCGTTGATCGGAGTCGTAGTTCCTGCAATTTGAGTAAACGTAGTTGGAATCTTACCCGTGATCGGCTGAAATAAACTTCCAATAGCATTCTTTTGATCTTTTATGCTTTTGAAAAAACGAAATGTATTATCTGTGAGTGTAGACTGAGTAACCTGCGTATGCACTTTAAACATGAATATCCAATCAACCAGCGGAATTCTATAAATAGACAATGCATGGTAGTTTGCATTAGAGGTTAATATATCGTCACTCAATATGGGGGCGTTGTTAAATAGTGTATACCAGCATGTGCAACATTCGCATGGACCAACTCTTCTACCATGTCGCAAACCGGTACACAATGGAATAAAATTACATCTACCGAACTCTTCTGGTATTGGATAGCATCGACTTCTGGACGGAT
>JANOUH010000109.1:0-12993 GCA_031416795.1 Cytophagales bacterium
GAATCGATGCCCATCACATTAGCCGAAGACAGTGAGAGTGCTGATGTAACGGCAGAACTTGTGGATGTTGGCGCAGGAACATCAGAGAAAGATTATGCAGGCAAAGATGTGAAAGGAAAAATTCTGCTCATCTCCACTTCACCAGCTGCTGTAGTGGCACTGGGTATCGAAAAATTTGGCGCTGCCGGGATGGTGAGCTACACTCAAAACCAGGTTACGGCCTGGTCGAACGAAGATCAGAACCTCATCCGCTGGGGTCACTTCGACAGTTTCTCAAAAACCAAAACGTTTTGCTTCATGATCACCTTGAAGCAAGCCGCCAACTTCCAGCAACGACAGAAGCAGGGAGAACAAATCATGCTCTCCGCGAAAGTGAAAGCTGGTCAGCATCCCGGGTTTTACAATTTTGTTACTGCGGTGATCAAAGGCAGTGACCCGATACTCAGCAACGAAGAGATTGTGTTCTCCTGTCACCTCGATCACCAACGGCCGGGCGCCAACGACAATGCCTCCGGCAGTATGGCCATTCTTGAAATTGCACGTACGCTATCCAAATTGATTGAAGACAAAAAAATACAAAGACCACTGCGCACACTGCGATTCATCTGGTCGCCCGAGATTGAAGGCACCAGTGCGATACTGAGTCAACGGCCTGAATATGCTGCGAACGCTAAAGCGAACATACACATGGATATGGTGGGCGGTGGGCCAATTACCAAGTCCATTTTTCATGTAGCCGGTGCACCGAAAAGTCTGCCCTCTTTTGTGGCTGATGTAGGCGCTATCTTCGGAAAATTCCTCAATGAAGAAACGGACCACTATGCCAGTGGCTATCCCTATCATTATTCATTTGCTTCGAAGGAAGGAGGCAAAGAACCGTTGCAAGCTGTGCTCGGACAATTTCATCTGGGCAGCGATCATGAAGTGTATAGCGAAGGGTCATTTAAAATTCCCAGCATCTATCTGCACGACTGGCCCGATCGTTACATTCATACTAACCTGGATGTAGCTTCCAATATAGATCCCACCAAATTAATGCGTGCAGGATTTATCGGTGCTGCCAGTGGCTACTATCTTGCCAATCTTACTGCAGCCGATGCTTCAAAGGCCTGGCATATCATTCAACAACAAAGTTTACAACGCACCGCTCAAGCGGTCGAACGCGCTTATCAATTTCAAGGAGAAGAAGCACAAAGTTTACTCACAGAACATTTTATCTATGAACGTGGAGTCTTTGCATCACTCAATCGTTTTGTGACTACTTCACCGGAGTTGATCAAAGAAGCAGATCAATTTTATATGAAGCTCGCAGAAGCCTCCGGTCAACGAAAGCCGTCAGACAAAAAGAATGACGCGGGTGCCATCATCTACAATCGCAATCCCGCAATCAAAGGACCGCTGTCGGTATTTGGATACGATTACCTTGCCGATCATTATGGTGTTGAAAAGACCAGCGCATTACGTCTTCTTGATTTTCAAGGGACCTGGGGTAGTGACTATGCTTATGAAGCATTAAATTTTGTGGATGGAAAACGTACCACGAAAAATATTCGCAATGCCCTATCGGCAGAGTTCGGACCTATTCCTTTGGATGTGGTCGAAGAGTTTCTGGCTGCATTGAATAGCATTCAAGTAATTTTAAAATAACCCAACCTCACCATATTTTTAGAAACATGAAACTGATCCAATACCTATCTATTTGCATCATCCTTTTTGCTGGCTATGGATGTAAACCAAAATCGGAAGTAGCAGCAACGCCATCCGTAAAACAATGGCTCACGTTTGAAGGAAAAGCTGACATGCCAAAGATTGTGCTGGTATCGGGCGATGAAGAATATCGGTCAGAGGAGGCCCTTCCACAATTGGCTAAAATCCTATCGACAAAACACGGCTTCAACTGCACCGTTTTGTTCGCGCAGGATCCTGCGAAGCCTGGAATTATCAATCCAAATTATGTTCAGAATATACCAGGCCTCGAAAATCTAAAGACCGCTGATCTCATGGTGATTTTTACCCGCTTCCGTGCACTGCCCGATGAACAAATGCAACACATTGATGATTATCTGAAAAGTGGAAAGCCGGTGATCGGGATAAGAACGTCTACCCACGCATTCAATTTCTCGAAGATTGATTCCACATCGAAATGGAAACACTATAGTAACTACTATGAAGGAGATGATGAGTGGAAAGAAGGCTTTGGTCGATTAGTATTAGGAGAAAAATGGATTTCACATCATGGTAATCATAAACATCAAAGCACACGGGGTGTTGCAGCACCTGGTATGGAAAAACATCCTGTTCTTAATGGAATTTCTGAAGGCGATATCTGGGGCCCTACGGATGTGTATGGTGTGAGGCTTCCTCTTCCTGGTGATTCACAACCTATCGTGTTGGGGCAGGTAATCAATCGTGCGGGTGAATACAATGAGCAGGATACGTTATACGGAATGCGCTTTACCGATAATCAAGTAGCAGGCGTTGAGATGGAGAAAGATCAGGATGGTAAGGAAATTAAAATGAATCGCAATGATCCCATGATGCCCGTAGCATGGATTAAAAGTTATCAAATCCCGGGAGGAAAAAAGGGTAAAGTATTTACCACCACCATCGGAGCGGCTACTGATCTACTGACAGAAGGAACCCGAAGAATGATTGTCAATAGTGTATTCTGGTGTCTTGATTTAACCGTTCCTGATACAGCGAATGTTGATCTCATAGGAGACTATCGCCCAAGCGCTTATGCTTTTAAAGAAGAACAATATTGGATTGATAAGAACCTCAGTGTGTCGTCACAGCAATAAGTTGACATCCTGTTACAATTCCAATTCTTCTAAAACGAAAACCAATTCAAACATACGATGATGAAAATAAATCATGTGGCCCTCTTGTTATGGACAGCACTTGTTTTTGTTTCAGGAGGATGCAGGACCAATTCGGTTGAAGGTTCATGGGACTATTCCATTACGATGGAAAATCAAGAGCTCACGGGCGTCATGAAATTAAGTAAGACAAACTCATCTTATGCTGGTGTCTTAACCTCATTTGAAAACGGGGACATTGAGCTACAGAATTTACGGATGGAGGGCAGTAAATTGAATGGCACCTTTCGAATGGGTAGATCAGAATATATGATCACCGGAGCGTTTCAAGGCGACACCTTTGCGGGAAAAATCCAACTTGGTCAGAAAGAATTTTCCATGGTAGCGACCAGACCAGCAGAACCGCTCGAAACTTATGTTCTTCCCAACGTGCAATACATCTTGTCGGACGATGATGTAAAAGAGTCTGAAGCCAACCTTGATCATGCAGGATTAATTGATGGCTTCAATATGGGGAACTATGAACGAGGAGAGTGGATCTACAATAACAATTGTATTACTTGCCATGGCAATAAGGATTTTGAAGGTTCTATACCTATGTCACGTAAATTTTGGTCGCAACCCTTTAAGGCCGGCTACGATCCTTTCTCGATGTATCAAACACTCACTAAGGGTCATGGTTCTATGCCTGCGCAGATGACGCTCACACCTCAGCAAAAATATGATGTGATCGTGTACATCCGCGAGAACTTTATTAAAAAGAATAATGTCGATCAATACTTCAAAGTAACTCGCGGCTACCTGGCTAAACTGCCAAAAGGAACTTCCAAAGGTCCGGAGGCCAAGCCTTATCATCCGTGGTCGGACATGGACTACGGAAACTTTTTTATCAACACCTATGAACTGGCCGATGAAAAGACAGGAATAAAACGATTTCATTCTCCAAGGCCAGCACCCTTTAAGGATGAAGATTATCTGAAAAATAATTTTGCTTATAAGGGAATAGCCGTGCGATTGGATGAAGGACCCGGAGGTGTGGCCAAAGGTAATGCCTGGATGATCTTTGACCATGATGTGATGCGCGTAGCAGGGGGCTGGACTGGTGAAGGTTTCATTGATTGGGAAGGCATTCTACTCAATGACCAACACGAAACCTATCCCAGAAATATTGGTCATTTGCATTTTGAAACTCCGGTTAGACCGGGATGGGCAAATCCATCCACTGGTTCTTTTGAAGATCCCCGATTCACAGCACGCGATGGACGACAGTTTGGTCCACTGCCAAAACCATGGGCGAACTATAAAGGATTATATCATCATGGAAATAATATTGTCCTCTCCTATTCCGTAGGCAACGCGAGTATTCTGGAAAAGTTTGGTGTTGAGAAAAATGGTGAACAGACAGTCTTCACAAGAACATTGAACATTAGTTCCTCACCACATGATCTTAAAACGAGAGTCGCTGTTGCGGGAACCAACGTGGCTTTATCAGGGAAAGGTGCTTCACTAAAAGAAGAAGACGGTTATGTTGTTTTGCATATTTCAAGTTCAGCGAAAACAAACATTAAACTCTTTATTGCAGAGTTGGGAAGTAAAAACCTTACTGATTTTGCTCAAGGCTCTCCCATGCCTGAATCACTCATTCAATATACAAAGGGTGGTGAGCCACATTATCCGCAGACCATTACTACTCAGGTAATCCAAGGTAAAGAAGATGGTTTATTCGCTATTGATCAACTCACTGCACCCTATGAAAATCCCTGGAAATCGAGAATGAAATTCAGTGGAATTGATTTTATGAAAGACCCTGATGTAGCAGTCATGTGCACCACTGATGGAGATGTATGGAAAGTCACCGGGCTAATCAACGACAACGGAAATCTAACCTGGAAGAGAATTGCCTCTGGCCTTTTTCAGCCATTGGGGATAAAAGTCTTGAACGAAAAAATTTACATCACCTGCCGCGATCAGCTTGTATTGCTTCGCGATTTAAACGGAGACGAGGAAACCGATTTTTACGAAAGCTTCAACCATGATCACCAGGTAACGGATCACTTCCATGAATTCGCGATGGGCTTGCAGGCAGATAAAGAAGGGAATTTGTATTATGCTAAAAGTGGTCGTCATGCCAGGGAAGCTCTGATACCTCAGCATGGCACCTTATTGAAAGTAAGCAAAGATGGATCGAAGACTGAGATCATTGCCACCGGGTTTAGAGCAGCCAACGGAGTTTGTATTAATCCGGATGGAAATTTTATTGTCACCGATCAGCAAGGATATTGGAATCCTATGAACCGTGTCAACTGGATTGATGGTAAAGGAAAATTCTATGGAAACATGTGGGGTTATAACCCACCGCAAGACTCGAGCAATGCTGCCATGAAACCACCTATGGTATGGATTGATATGGAATTTGATCGCTCCCCATCTGAACTCTTATGGGTGGATAGTAAAACGTGGGGGCCATTAAATGGAAGCTTGCTCAGTTTCTCTTATGGATTTGGTAAGATTCAATTAGTGCTGACCGAAGAAGTGAATGGACAGAAGCAAGGTGGCGTGATTGATTTACCCGGTGTTAAATTTCGCAGTGGTGTAATGCGAGGTCGATTCAATCCCACCGATGGTCATCTCTATGCCTGTGGGATGTCGGCCTGGGGAACATCTCAAACTCTGCGAGGAGGAGATTTCTATAGACTTCGCTATACGGGTAAGCCTTTACCTCTTCCCGTCAAACTCGGTGCTGAAGAAGATGGAGTGTCATTGACGTTTGCCAATGAATTAGAGGAAGAAAAATCAAAAGTCATTTCGAACTTCGAAGTGCAAACGTGGGACCTGAAGAGAAGTAGCAAGTATGGCTCAGAACGTTACAACACTCAAACACTTGTGGTTAGCGAAGTTCGGGTAAGTCAGGATAAGAAGACCATAAAGCTCATCATAGCTGGGATAAAACCCATTGATGTGATGACTATTGCCTACGATGTTGTGGATGCAAAGGGGAATATATTTAAAGGCAAGGTTCAAAATACCATTCACCATTTAAGAAAGGTAGATAGAAAACCAAAGAGACCCGTTTAAAAATAAATCAACCTAAAACGCCCCAGGCCATTAATAAGATTGTTCTTCCTGATTCACTATTAGTTTTTCTTAAACAGCGGGTCAATCGTCATCCAGGCTAATACGGGGAAGAAAACCATGGGCACAGTAAGTCCTGGAAATAATTCAGGAAAAGCAGTGGTCAGAGGCAGTGTTATCGCAATAGGAATGATCACGCAGGCAAACGACCCTATACTGTAAACAAAATTAAAGACAACGGCTCCCCTGTTTTTGAATAGCGAAGTGAGGAGCCCGTAGAGCAGTCCCGCCACAAGAGATACCAGCATGTTCATTCCAATCAGACTAGCCGGGTTTATAATATTCGAGTAATCGACCTCGGTGGCAAAGAAATAAATCTGGTTGTAGATATTGGCCGCTACCGCAGCCAATATCCCAGCAACCAGTGATTGTATGAAAATTGTTTTTGTCACGCGTTATTTAGTGACGGGTACATTAATGGAAACTTTCAATGTGGGGGCCATTTTAGGATGTTTACCATCATCAAGACTAAAATCCATACGGCTCACTTCCATGCTAGCGGCAAACGTATTGTTGGTAAACGTAAATGGCAAGGTGATTTCTTTTTTAACACCGTGCATCTCTAACGTGCCTTTTGCTTCAAAGCCATCGCTTGTTTTGGCGATCGCGGAAGAAGTAAAATTAATGGTGGGATATTTTTCTACATCAAACCAATTAGCACTCTTGGCGTGCGTATTTTTCATTCCGTTTCCCGTGTTGATGGAGGCCACATCAATGGTCACTTCAAATTTAGAAGCAGCCAGGTTTTTCTCATCGAATTGAATGGTTCCTTTTAGCCCCGTAAATTCACCTGAAGGATCGCCACCGTCAAATTTTATGGAGTAGCCCTCAGCAATTTTCCAGCTTTGTGATTGGATAATGGTAAACGCAGAGGCGATAATCAACGCAACGGTAGCCAGCAAGTAAGTTTGTTTTTTCATGGATTTTGGTTTAATGTTATTAAGGTAACGATAACAACTGGTTAGAGTTGCCGACATTCGGCCAATCTGTAATTTCTATAGACGAATCCTCGAAACTATTATATCGTTTCTCTTATCACCCAGGCTATCTACCAAGTATCTCCTGAGTTTTAATATTATCAACCACCCCGAGACTCATGAATTTTTATGGCACTTCCCATCATTGCTAATTATTAAGTTAACTTAACTTTACTAGCGAACCCCGAATTCATGACAATCAAATACCTCAAAATTATTCTTGCCTTTATAATCACCACCAGCATCATGTGTGTGGTGAATTTTATGGCACAGATTGCTTTGATTTTTATGGATGTTGTTAGCCGTCTGGAATCTTCTTCGGCACTCACACTCGTGTTATGGTTCGTGACGGGCGTGTTTGGTGCTATTTTCACTGAGGCCGCAGCCGGAATGTTCATAAAGAAAGAAGACATTACTTACCCTCTCGTACATACTCCGATCTTCATTGCATCAATCGTGGCGGTTGTGCTGGCCGTTGTGCTGTTGCTCATGGGCGAATTTGTTGTCGACAATGTTGAATTCACGCTCCTCTTCAGCAACGGCTTTGTTTTTCTTTCCTACTTTCTGGGCACAGGTGGTTTTTCGTTTATTGGGAGGAAGCTTTAATGCGTAACTTCTATCCGAGGTGATTATGAAAGTCGATCGTAAACAAAAATTAGTGATCAGACAATCAACAACAACGTATGGATAACGCTTTCAATTGGTTTTCACAGAATCACTTTTTTCTTTTCCCATCTTTTTAAATCCTTTTTTCAGTGGCCATGAATACTGAGCTGCTTCAAGGTCTTCATCCAGTTTCTTTGAACTGCTTTCGAGGTTTTTGAGTGTCGCTTTTAAACGTGCCCCGGTCTCCTTATCGTGGAGCAAAACTCCGATGGACGTAGTGGTGTCACTACTGATCGTTTTGAGTTCTGTTACCAACTGGGCTGTTGTGTCTGCTATTTGCTTCAGGCGTTGAGAAAACTCACGGATAGAATTAAAGACCACGGTATCCGTAACCAGGTCATTGGCCAGTGTACCTTCCTTATTTAACTGAGCACTGTACGTGTTCAGGTTATTGAGCACTTGTTGACCTTTGGAAGACATCTGTTGAATAGAGCGTATGGCATTATTGGCATTATCGTATAAGGTATTGTCGTTAAGCAACTTTCCAACTGTACCTTCTCCGGATGCCGCTTTCTTGCTGATGGATTTAAAATCGGTGGTAATCGATAATAAGTTCTTATTACTCTCCTGTAAGATCTTGAGCATGTCCTCCTGCGAAAATGCTTTTTCTACTTCCAGTGTATCTCCTTCCTGTATCTGGCTAAACTTTTCGCTGCCCCCAAAGATGACCAGTATCTTATTTCCAATAAGTCCATCAGTACTGATTTTTACTTTGGCATCCTGCCGGATATACTCCTGCGTTTTTACATCAACCCGCATCGTTACTTCTACTGCGGAGCGACTATGAAAATGAATGTCCTTGACCGTACCAATCTTCACTCCCGAGAACCAGATATTATTTCCCACCTGCAATCCATTCACATCATCAAAAAAAGCAACGATGGATACCTTCTTGGTAAAGGTTTCATGCAAACTGCCAACCATCAGGATTCCGCTGACTAGAAAAATCAATCCGACAAAAACAAAAAGGCCAACGATTACGGCACGTCTATTTGGA
The DNA here is from genome assembly GCA_031416795.1 of Cytophagales bacterium. Taxonomy (GTDB): domain Bacteria; phylum Bacteroidota; class Bacteroidia; order Cytophagales; family Cyclobacteriaceae; genus ELB16-189. The sequence continues at coordinate 8,592 of JANOUH010000109.1, forward strand.
GATTCACGCATGGCTTTCTATCGTAAAATTGTAATTGTAAAAACTTTTTATTTGTTCATCATCGCTGGTAAACACACTTTCAAAACTTCCCACTTTTGAAAACCGGCCATCCAATAACATCGCCACACGGTCGCCTGTATGTTTGGCGCAAGTCAGGTCGTGTGTGATGACTACAGAGCTTGTATTATAACGTTCCTGAACTTCCCGGATTAAATCATTGATCTCACCACTGGTAACAGGATCCAATCCCGAGGTGGGTTCATCGTACAGAATAATTTCAGGTTTCAGAATTAACGTCCGTGCAATGCCTATTCTTTTCCGTTGACCACCCGAAAGATCGGAAGGCATCTCGCTTATTTTGCTGGCAAGGCCCACCGCATCCAGTGCTTCCTCCACTTCATGATCTACTTCAGATTTAGTTAAGTTCTTCTTATTCATCGTTAACGGGAAGGCAAGATTCTGATACACGTCCATGCTGTCGTACAGGGCGCTGCTTTGAAAAGAGAAACCTACCCGCAGGCGCAACGCATCCAATTCCCTTCCTTTGAGTTTGTCCACATGCTTGCCCAAAACAATCACCTTTCCTGCATCGGGCTTGAGCAAGCCTACGATGATTTTGATCAGTACTGATTTTCCTGTTCCTGATTTGCCCAACACTGCCACATTTTCGCCACGGTACAAGGTAAAGTCAACGCCTTTCAATACATCGAGTTCATCGAATGATTTCTCGAGCCCGGTGATGGAAATCACTGATTCTTCCCTATTGATCTGATGTTTGCCTTCTTTTATCATCTTAAATATGTCTGAACCAATTCGTGACCTGAACAATGACCATTTCTTCCAGGAAGATCAGAAACATCGAAACAATAACCGCTTTGTTAGCGGCCATGCCCACCCCCCGTGTTCCCTGGCTTGCATTGTATCCTTTATAGCATCCAACTATCCCAATGGTGAATCCAAATACAATGGATTTGATGACCGAGGTATAGATATCTAAAAATGAAACCGATGAAAAAGCATTTTGATAAAAGCTGATGATCCCTGTGGCCTCTTCGGAATGAACGTTGATGTAGGAACCATATAGTCCCACGCATACACAATACAATGACAGTATAGGAATCGTAAGTGTAGTAGCTAAAACGCGTGTAGTGACCAGGTACTTGAATGGATTGATAGCCGATACTTCCATGGCTTCGATTTGCTCAGTGACTTTCATCGAGCCGATTTCTGCCCCAATGCTGGAACCCACTTTTCCGGCACAGATCAAGGCCGTTACCAACGGGCCTAAAGCGCGAATGATGGCAATACCCATCAATGAAGGCAACCAGGATGTAGCGCCAAAATCTTCCAGTGAAGGACGTGATTGTTTAGTGAACACAAGGCCGATGATGAAACCCGTTACCGTAATGAGCGATAGGGATTTAAGTCCAATCTCAAAACTCTGATTGATAATTTCACGAAAGTGGAAAGGCGGTAAAAAAGCTTCCTTGAAAAAACGCATGGTGAATGCATACGCGTCCGATACACCGGTAAGAAAATCATCAATGCGTTTGGTAAATAAATAAGGTCTGGAACCTGGCTTACTCATAGTGAGCGTAATAACTGATTTTTACAAGATGTAATATCGTATTTTCTTTTACTTTATTTATACTACGAGGAAAAGAATATAGCGGTAATGTAGACGATAGAAATTTCCTCTGCGATGATTTATATCATATCGGGAACTGACAGATAACACTGCCATTTAAAACTTTCAATGAAGTAAAATAAAGGGTGAGAAGCCACCTTATAAATTTGGATGAGACTATTCAAAAAGAATGACAAGGTTTGGCCTCGCTACGTGAGCCCTTTCCATTATCGAGTTTTTGGTCAGGACAAAAAATACATCTTCAAGGCTCCCCGATTTTTCACATCAATATTCCCACGATATTCACATGAAAATTCATCTTTAATCTCCTGAAAGGTAGTTTCAGAAACATTAATCATTCCCGACTCCGACATCGATTCCATACGGGAAGCAATGTTTACAGTATCGCCCCAAATGTCGTACTGCCATTTCTTCAATCCAACAATACCGGCAACCACGGGGCCTGTATGTACTCCAATTCTGATTTCAAAATGGATAAGATCGTCCTGATTCTTCAGTGAACTATTGACTAGTTCAATCATTTCCTTTGCAGCCCGTATTACATTTTTTGCATGCGTTTTACTTATGGTTGGGAGTCCACCCGCGCACATGTAAGCGTCACCAATGGTTTTAATTTTTTCCAAACCATACTTTGTCGTGATCTTATCAAATTCTTTAAAGTAAAAATCGATACTCTTCACCAATTGTTCGGGTTCTACGCGTTCAGCTAGCGTTGTAAACCCTTTGAAATCACTAAATAGAACAGTGACAGATTCAAACTTTTTGGCCTGCACGGAGCCACTTTGCTTTAATTCGCGAGCGGTCTCTTCAGGAAGGATATTAAGCAATAAGTTCTCAGAACGATTCTTTTCTTCTTCGATGATGATGTTCGTCTCCTTTATGAAATTATAACGTCTGTATAATCCAATTGCCAGTAGAAAAATTAATATCGAAGAGATGACAGCAGCGGCAAGAATAATCTGCTGATTTTTTTTCTGTTGATTGAGCAGATCCACTTCTGTTTGCTTCTGGGAAACCTCAAAGTCAGTTCGTAGATCTGCCATTTGCTGCACCGATTTAATGTTGTTTACGCTGTCGCGATAGCTAATATGTTCTTTATAATAACTAAACGACTTACGATAATCGCCAAACTCTTCATACAATTTTGAAATTTTAAGATTGGCTGCACTGATCTGATCTTTTAGTTGGTATTGTTTGGCCAGGGCAAGACTTCGTGATGCATAGCTCAACGCCATTTGGTCATCCCCTTTTTGTAAGTAGATATCAGACATGTAAGTGAGGTAGACGGAAACTGGGTAAAGGTTGCCTAATTTCTCAAATGCTTCAATGGATTTTGTAATGTTGGATTCTGCCAATGAATTGTCCCCTAATTTGGCATAAACCAATCCTACATTTCCAAGGTTGTATGCTTTACCTACCGCAGATTTTTTCAGATCAAAAATTTGACCTGATTCCTGGAAATAGCGCAAGGCGGTATCCAGTTCGTTGGCATTAAAATATTCGTCCCCTGCATTCAACAAAGCAGTTGCCAGCGTAACGGAATCGCTTTGATTTCTTAAAATTTCAATAGCCCGGTTATAATAGTAGACTGAGTTTTTATGATTTCCATTTACGGAATAAACATCACCAATGGCGAGAAAGCCCTCTCCTATGTTTTCCAGGTTTTTTAATTCCTGCGCGTATTTTATGCTGAGTAGGTAAGCCCCAAGAGCTTCCTCCAGATCGCCTTTAAGCCGTAAGGCGCTTCCCTTCAAAAAATTACCTGAATATAATAATGATGAATTAGTGGAAGTAGATCCCAATTCGATCAGTTTTTCAGCAAAGAATAATTTCTTATCTACATCATTATGATGAAAAGAAATATCATGAAACAATTGTTGCTTGACCGAATCTGCAATCGGAGGTTTATGCTCATAAATGTATAGTAAACTATCAGCAATCTTCTGATCCTGACCTGATACAAAAATACATAGCAGGAAGCTTGCAAGAAAAGCAATTCCCCTCTTCATACATCGAAATTAAGTATTCGGATTGACCTCCATCTTAGGATCCAGATGATAAGTAGTCCCTTGACTATTTAACTGAAAATAAATGGTATACTCTGAAAGAATGGGAGATTGACTCGGATTAGGTTTTACTCTCGCAGTCCACAATCCATTGGGTGCTGACGGGTCAGGCTGAAAAACATCCACACTCGAAGTAACTACTATATTAGTAATATTAACCGTGGTTGAAGGATCAGAAGATACTGGGCTCCAGGTAATACCAGATCTACCATTTACTTTGGTATGAAACGTAGAGCTATATGGAGGCTGGTCATCACCATCCCTTAATGAATCGGAAAGGATGACGTTGGTGGTTACGTTATCCTGAGTTAATCCAGTGGGATTAACTTGTACCTGGATGTCACAATTAGTTGGGTTGGGCATGGTTGGTTTGTGTTTAAGTGTGTTTAGATAATGATTTAATTCTTATATGAGTTCAATGAAACTGAATGCTCTATCAATCATATAAACAGTCTTATCTCATTTATTAAATCTCACAACCAAAACAAAGGGAAACATCAACCCGACAAACTGGCTAATGTTGAAATAAGATAAGTGAATGTAAAAACAAAATTGATAATATCAAATTATTTTTACTTGCGTTTACTTTTTAGAGATGACTGAATGAGGGAACAAGGTTGTTCACTCATCGAAATCTAAGCTGATGTTTCTACTGGCTTATTGCCAGGGCAGAAAAAAATCTGAAACA
>JANOUH010000110.1:0-8334 GCA_031416795.1 Cytophagales bacterium
AAGAAGAAATCAAAAAGGTTGAAAGCAGTCTTTTGATTCATCCTGTTTATATAGAGGGTGACTCCACCTGGACGATTGAAAAGAGAATGGCTCATTATGACGTACCCGGTGTAAGCATTGCCGTAATCAAAGACAACAAAATTGTTTGGGCCAAAAGCTATGGCGTTGTGGACAAAGAATCCAAACTAACCGTTACCAATGAAACACTTTTTCAGGCAGGCTCGATTAGTAAACCGGTAGCTGCTTATGGTGCATTGAAGGTGGTTGAAAGTGGTAAGATTAACCTGGATGAAAATGTTAACACGTATTTGAAATCATGGCATTTGCCTGATAATGAATTCACGAAAGATAAAAAGGTAGCGCTTAAGCACCTGCTTAGTCACACCGGTGGACTTACCGTACATGGCTTCCCGGGCTATAGTCCTGATTTGCCGGTGCCTACACTGGTTCAGGTGTTGAATGGTGAAGCTCCTGCCAATACATCATCCATATTCGTTGATAAAGTGCCTGAAGAAAGTTTTCGTTATTCCGGTGGCGGCTATACCGTAATGCAACAAATATTGATGGATGTGGAAGGAAAACCATTTCCACAATTGCTGAATGAGTTAGTGCTAACACCATTGGATATGAAACACAGCACTTACGATCAGCCCTTACAGGAAGCGCAACTTAAAATGGCCGCCACAGGCTACCTGCCCGATGGATCGATGACAAAAGGTAAACGACACACATATCCTGAAATGGCCGCAGCCGGATTATGGACAACTGCTGAAGACCTTGCCCGTTTCGCCATTGATATTCAAAACACCGCGGAGGGTGAGAGTGCAAAAGTGGTATCGCAGAACATGGTTAATAAAATGCTTACTCCCTTTGTTGAAGATTTTATTGGATTGGGAATTTTTCTGGATAAGCACAAAGAAGATATGTATTTCGGCCATGGTGGCTGGGATGAGGGCTTCTCCAGTGAGTTAGTCGCTCATCGTGATAAAGGTTATGGCGTGGTAATCTTAACCAACTCCAATCATCCAGACTTTATTAGTGAACTTATCCGATCTGTCGCTTACACTTATGCATGGGACAACTATATTCCTCAATACAAAAAATTGGAAATGGATACCAGCCTGTTTAGTCAAATTACAGGACGCTATTACAGCACATCGGATGGACTCATCAAGGTGTATGGCGAGAACGGTCGCTTGTATAGAAAATACCTGCGTGGTAATCCGATGGAATTATATAAAATTTCAGATAGCACGTTCATCAGTCACGAGCAAGATCAGGTCATCCAATTCAAGACCAACCCGGTTGATGGAAAATTGAATATCGTGCTTTACGAAAATGGCAAAGGTGAGTTTAAGCATCCGCTGTTAAGTGAGGCGGAAAAAGTCCCTTATGAATTTCTTTTGGCCGGTGACTTTGATCATGCCCTCACTGGCTATAAAAATATTTTGGCGGCAGACCCTAAAGACAATTCGGTAAATGAGGGCAATCTGAATCAGCATGGATACGATCTGCTTCGGCAAAAGAAATTTAAACTTTCCATGGATGTATTTAAAGTTAATACGCTCCTCTACCCAAACAGTGCTAATGTCTATGACAGTTATGCTGAAGCCTGCATGGAAAGCGGTGATAAGGAACTTGCGATTGTCAATTATAAAAAATCCTTGTCGTTGAATCCTGAAAATAAGCAAACTGTAAAAATGCTCGAAGAGTTACAAAGCAAGAAGTAATTGCCATGTCACTATGATCATTACTTAGAAGGAATAAACTTCGGAGCCTTTCTATGTTTCGTGCTTTGTTCATAGGAAAACGCAATCTCAATTAACTGGGGCTCACTCCACGCCTTGCTGAAAAATGAAACGCCAACGGGCAGTTCATCAATAAAACCCATGGGCACCGTGATGGCCGGATATCCGGCAATAGCAGCCAGCGAAGAACTGCCTCCCATAAAATGATCTCCATCGATAAGATCGGTCTTCCAGGCGGGCGAGCCGGTTGGCGCCATTAACGCATCCAGTTTATTATCCTTTAATAGTTTATCAATGCCATTCTCGCGGGTGGCTTTGAGCATGGTAGCAAGTGCCTCCAGATATTCTTTATCCTCAAGAGTTCCTTTTTCATGGGCCAGTTTCAGCAAGTTCTGATCGAAATACTTAAGCTCAATGGAATCCTTTTTATTGAATTCCATTAACTCGCTCAAATCTTTCACGCGGGCTTTATCGCCCAGGCTGGCAAAGTAACGGGTGAGCCCGTCTTTGAATTCATATAGCATGACAGTAAACGATGAGTCATGCACTTTTCCTTCCATCGAGTAATCCAGATCAATGACTTCTGCTCCCTGACTTTTAAGATCTGCAACAACTTGCTTCATAAGAGAATCCACACGGGCATGGAAACCCATATCTTTTTTTAATAACCCAATACGCTTACCGCGCAATCCATCCGCTTTGAGATAGGGAGTATAATCATTCAGGTAATTACCGGCAGATGCCAGCGTCTTTTGATCCGCTGAATCAACACCTACCATTGCACCAAGAGTAATGGCAACATCGGTTACTGTTCTGCCCATCGGGCCAGCTGTATCTTGTGTTGATGAAATGGGTATGATACCCGTACGACTAACTAGTCCGACCGTAGGTTTTAATCCGACAAGTCCATTGTTATTGGAAGGACAAACAATTGATCCATTTGTTTCTGTTCCAATCGCAATAGCACATAAGTTAGCGGACGCGGCCACACCCGAACCCGAACTAGAACCACATGGATTGCGATCCAATACATAGGGATTTTTTGTCTGACCCAACATACCACTCCATCCGCTTGACGACATATTACCCCGGAAGTTTGCCCACTCACTCAGGTTTGCTTTGGCAATAATCACAGCACCGGCATCGCGAAGTTTTTTAGTGATATGGCTATCCTGTGCTGGATATGAATCTCTTAATACCGTTGCTCCAGCCGTAGTGGGCATATCGTATGTATCAATATTATCTTTTAATATCATCGGGATGCCATGCAAAGGACCACGGCTCTTGCCATCCTTTAATTCCTGGTCAAGTCGTTTAGCTGTTTCAATGGCTTGGGCATTGATAAACATAATGGAGTTAAGCCCGGGGCCACTTTTATCAAGGTCTTCAATGCGTTTTAAATAATCAGTAACCACCTGTTCAATGGTAAACGTTCCTTGTTTATAGCCATCCTGTAATTGCTGAAGAGTGATCTCCTCCAGGTATTGGTACCTGTTGGCAGCCATTGGCTCTTTCGGTTGCTGACAAGAATGAAGGAACAGTATACTTAGAAATGATAAGCCGGCTAGCGTAATTCTTTTCATAATGGGGCAAAGATTATCGAAAGATATGTGAATGTGACTGAAATCTAAATCTTCTACTCTTGTGCACGAAGTCTTTGAATACAATTATCCAACGACCTATAGTGATGATAAATCCCCTTCCATATATTTCCTTTTAGCGCAGTTTTCAATTCGGGTTGCTTATCCAGGCCGCCAGCATACCAATCTCCATAGGTATGATCAATGAGATAGGTATCGGTATACTTCCATAGCATTTCAAACTTCGCATAGTATTGCATGTCATCATTGGGGAACAAATCGGCCATCAGGAGCAGGGCATTTAACCCTTCGGCTTGCGCCCACCAGTTTTTGGTGTCGTGAGTAATAGTGATGCCGGGTTTGTTTTTAAAGTAGAAGCCTTCATCATAAAAGCCACCCACCGTGTTATCCCAACCATTGACAAGAGCATGATCAACCATCTTTTTGGCTATGCGTAAGGTAGTGGTGTCGTTATGCAATCCAAGAACATGCGAGGCTTCCAACATTAAATAAGCAGTTTCAACATCATGCCCAAAGGAAACATGATCGAGGTAATGATGCTTGTCAATGACCTCTTCCGAAGAATCGGCAAATGATACGGGTTTCCAATCGGGATAAAGGAATAGGGTTAAGTATCCCTTCGGAGTTACGATCGTATCCCTAATCAACAATAGCATTTCATTCAATCGCTCGCGCACCAATTCATCGGGCCAAACCTGATACAACTCGGTTAATGCTTCCAGTATATGAATAGAACTATTTTGATCCTTATAGCCAGTATCGGCAGTGGATGCGGTGTTAGGTTGTCGTTGTATAGGCATTCCATTCCTTTGCAGATGTTGATAATATCCTTTCAGTATAGGATCATGACTTCCCTTTTCCAACCAGGAGAATGCTGATTTGGCAAGATTAAGCGCCATGGTATCTTTTGATGATGCGTAGTAAGCGGCCAATGCATAGATACCAAAGGCATTTCCATAAGCTGTCTTGGAAGAATCTCCTTTCACATTTCCTTGCTTATCCACCAAAGTATAAAATCCCCCATAGGTTTTATCCCACATCACCTCTTTCAAAAACTCAAAGCCATGGCGTGCACCTTCTCTATAATGATCAACCTTAGGATATCGAAGAGATGCTTTGGCGTTCGTCCAGGTATGACGTGCCTGGGTAACAATCATCTTCTCTTGATCGCCTGTTGGCTTAAAGTCATAGGTAAATGAGCTAAGAAAGCCGCCATCCATAGTATCCATTGCCTGGGGATACCATGTATCCAAAACTTCAACAGTAAGATTATGCTCCATAGCAATGGCAATTTCATGTCTTGTGCTTTGCTTCTTATCCTTACAAGCTGAAAGGCTGATCAAAGTAATAATGAACAGTAAAGGATATGTTTTCATAGGTGGTTGCTTATCGCTTTATCAAATTTAACTCTCCATTTAGAACTACAATGACCTCATCGATATGAATGATTAAGGTTATTCCAGTAAATTATTACTATAAAATTATTTTATAATTAATATTTAATTGAAATTTGCATTACTATGGCAAATAGAATTACACTACACCTCTTGTGGCTGTTACCTAAATGAGGTTACTCAACAACACAGCCGCCTATAAAGTCTGGATCTTTGCACCGTTTTTGGATACTGATGATCCTACTTTAAAGTTTTACTACGACTATACTCAGAGTATAGCCGAGTATACGAAAGTCTTCTCCGAGATAGACTGCGAATGGGAATGGATAAACATTACCCTTAAGAATCTCGAAGAATCAATCGCAAGAGTGAAGAACGATTGCACAAAACGCAACATCGTACTTAACTTATGTGATGGTGATGAAATCAATGAAGTGCCTGGCGTTTCAGTGATTCATGCGTTGGATGCCCATAATATTACTTACACGGGCTCAGATTCCTATTTCTATAATGTAACCACTTCCAAAATCACCATGAAGGAAGTATTCGACCATCATGGCGTTGCTATGCCCCGTTGGGTGAAGTTGAATGGACATGTTGATAAAAACATGTTCAATAAAATTGGAATCCCTGCTATTGTAAAGCCCGCTGTATCAGCCGGCAGCATGGGCATAAGTGTAAAAAATGTAGTCAGTGATTTTGCTGAACTGAAAAGTATCGTAACCTCTATTAAGAAAGGTTATAAGGGATGGAACCTGCATGGCGCTGGCCTGCTGGCCGAGCAATTCATCATCGGAAAAGAATTTACCACCCTATTGGTTGGCTCTTATGACCAACCAAAGCACATTAAATTCTATCGCCCCATCGAGCGCGTGTTTCATCCTTCCTTACCAGAGAAAGAACAGTTTCTTTCCTTTGAAAGACTTTGGGAATCCTACGAAGAAGAGAGCCCCATGCCCAACAACGGTTTCTTTTATGAATATGAGGCTGTGGCTTGCCCTGACTTGGTGCAACGATTGAAAGAATTAAGCATCGATGCATTCAAGGCTGTGAAAGGAAAAGGCTATGCCCGCATTGATATTCGGTTGGAGAAGGATACTCAAAAACTGTTCGTATTAGAAATAAATGCTCAATGTGGATTGAGCGATGATGAAAATTATACTTCCATTGGAGCCATCTTGCGCGTAAGCAATAAGACTTTTACGAATTTGATCGTAGAGGTGCTTGACGATGCCATCCTCCGTAAGTCAATCGCATAAAAAATGAAAGTTTGTGTCCTCCAGCCGGATTATAGCACTACGGATGTAGATTATAAAAATTATGATCCTCCGCGCAATCTTTCTCGCCTATTGCCAAACGATCAGGTAGATCATGTTTTTTTAAACAAGCTCAATACCTACAAACAACTGAAGGATCTCCGCAAAGAGAAGTATGACATCTACGTAAACCTGTGCGAAGGATACCTGGATTGGTCCGTTCCCTCCATTGATGTGATCAATGCGTTGGATGCACTTAACCTTCCCTACACAGGACCTAATTCAATTTTATACGATCCGCCAAAGCCATTGATGAAGTATGTGGCTTATTGTGCGGGTGTAAAGAATCCCAACTTTGCCGAAGTCCACAATACGAATGATCTGGCAGAAAATGTTAAACACCTATCCTTTCCATTATTTGCAAAGCCCGCCAAGGCAGGAGATAGTTTAGGTGTCGATGAACATTCATTGGCAAATAACATGACTGAGTTAGAGGAAAAAATTGAAGACCTGGTAGTCAACGGGTATGATGATATTCTGATTGAAGAATACATAGCCGGCCAGGAATATACGGTATTGGTGGCTGCTAATGTGAAGCCCGCTCGTGGGTGCACGGCTTTTAAACCCGTGGAATATCGTTTCCCGCCCGGCTATAAATTTAAAACCTATGCGCTAAAAACATCTGAACTTCATACCGATGTAAATAAGCCCTGTGAAAATGCTGAGGTAGAGGCGAAATTAAAATCGGCTGCCGAAAAAATATTCAATGGGTTTTCAGGTGTAGGCTATGCCCGTTTGGACTTTAGAGTAGACAAGGACCTTGAGGTATATTTTTTAGAAATCAATTTTACCTGCTCAGTCTTCTACGAAGATGGCTACGAAGGTTCTGCCGACTATATTCTTAATTTCGATCCTATTGGCAAAGCTGGATTTTTAAAACATGTCATGGCAGAAGGTATAGCCCGTCACGAATCCAGGCAAAGGAAATATAGAATAAATGGAAATGCCATTAATGGTTATGGTATTGTTGCTCAAAAGCCTTTAAAGAAGGGAGACGTTATTTTTAAGATTGAGGAGTCGGCACAGCGCATTGTAACAAAACGCTATGTTGAAAAAAACTGGACACCCGAACAATTAGAGGACTTCAGACATTATGCATACCCAATATCGGATGAAGTGTATATCCTTTGGGATCACAAGCCTCAAAATTGGGCTCCACAAAATCATAGCTGTAATCCGAACACCATTTATGATGGTTTAAATCTGATCGCTCTTTGTGATATACATGCTGAAGAAGAGCTGACTTTGGATTATGCAGATCTATTGGATGACAACATTCAATCTTTTGTTTGCACCTGTGGCCACACCAATTGCCGCCAGGTTGTGTCAGGACGCAGCGATAATTCCGTAACACAAAGGGAAAAATTTTCGTGGAAGGGAACAGGAGATCTGAAACAACCCTGAAATAATTCTTGTCACCAGGTCTTTATCCTTCCCGCCATAAAGTCATACATCTTACCCTGCCGTCAAGTCCTACGACCTGATGCATATAAACGAGAACTAAGAGGGCTACTTTTTTTATACCTTCACTTATTAGCTCATCTATGAAAATCCGAATTATTACTTGCCTTGTTGCTTGCATGCTCTTCGCTTATAAAGCAAAGAGCCAGTCGTATGTACCATTGTGGAATGATCCTAAAATGAAAGTGCAACCTGCTATTACTCCGGAGGCCTTTGCATTTCCACTGAGCGATGTGAAATTATTGGAAGGTCCATTCAACCATGCTATGCAACGCGATGTGGAATATCTGCTGCAACTGGACCCTGATCGGTTGCTTCATCGTTTCCGATTATTTGCAGGCCTCACACCTAAAGCTCCAATTTATACAGGTTGGGAAAGTGAAACACTCAGCGGGCACACCCTCGGTCATTATCTTTCCGCTTGCGCGATGTATTATGCAGCCACCGGTGATGTCCGCTTCAAAGAAAAAACGGATTACGTAGTAGAAGAGCTTGGACTTTGCCAGGCCGCTCGCAAAACGGGTTATGTAGGAAGTATCCCGCGGGAAGACAGCGTATGGAATGAAGTATCGAAAGGAAACATTCGCACGGCCGGTTTTGATCTTAATGGATTGTGGTCACCCTGGTATACTCTGCACAAAGTGTTCTCTGGTTTACTCGATGCCTATCTATATGCCGACAATGAGAAAGCAAAAGAGGTAGTAATCAAATTTGCCGACTGGACGGATCACATTACATCCGGATTGAATGATGAACAACTTCAAAAAATGCTGGCCTGCGAATTTGGCGGCATGAATGATGCGCTGTTGAACGT
>JANOUH010000111.1:0-15971 GCA_031416795.1 Cytophagales bacterium
GTAAGAAGTTAGGTGGGGTCGATTCCTCTCCTAATCCAAATTTCGCCAAGAGTTTTGTGAGCGGGATGAAGAAGACTATAACCTCACAGCCTGTAGCGAAAGCGACTTCTTACAAGCCATCAGCGGATTTTGCACCGAGTGATACCAGCACGTTAAAAGAAGGTATGAAAGTGGAGCATCCCAAATTTGGTTTTGGTTCAGTGTTGAAAATCGAGCAATTGGGTGCGGAACGCAAGGCCAAGATCAATTTTAATGATTTTGGGGAGAAGACCTTATTGCTTAGCTTTGCCAAGCTAAAAATACACGAGAATTAGCATTTCATGATAGGAGAATACAACACCTCACGCGAGCATATCATCTTAAAAGAATATGGTCGCAATGTTCAAAAACTGGTCAACTACATACGCACTGTACCGGACAAAGAAAAGAGAACTCAACTGGCGATTACGCTGATTGAATTAATCAAACAACTCGCCCCGGTAGCGAAAGAAGCCCAGGAAAATCCACAGCGCATGTGGGATGATTTATACATCATGGCAGACTTTAATCTGGATGTAGATAATCCGTTCACTACACCTGATCGTACCATTCTCTTCAAGAAGCCGCGCAAGATGGAATATCCGCAAAACGATGTTCGATTCAGACATTACGGTAAGAACATCGAGAAGTTGGTGAAAGAGGCTATTAAAAAAGACGATCCAAAAGAACTCGAAGAAGCAGCGATCTACTTAGGAAAACTGATGAAGACCTTCTACGGTGCCTGGAACAAAGAAACGATTGATGATTCTGTTATTGTAAAAGACCTTGCCATCTTATCACAAGGAAAACTTGTGTTGAGTCTCGATAAAGTGCGTGAAGAAAACTTGTTCGAAAAATTATATCGCGAACAACGCAAGCCCTCAAGACCCCAAGGCAGTGGCGACAATCGCAACCCGAGAGGCAACCGTCCTTTCAATAAAAAGAATCGTCACAACCCACATCGCAGAAGAGATCAACAATGAGTTCATTTAAGATTAAAGGAGGACTTCGGCTGAAGGGAGAAATTACTCCTCAGGGAGCAAAGAACGAAGCCCTGCAGGTTCTCTGTGTGCCTTTGTTAACCTCAGAACCCGTTACCATTCATAACGTACCCGACATTGTTGACGTCAATAAGCTCATTGAGTTGGTGGGCGACTTGGGTTGCACAGTAGAAGTACTTCAAAAGGGTTCTTATCGTTTTACGGCAGCCAATGTTCAAACGGACTTTTTAAAGACTCCTGAGTACAGAAAGAAGGCCGCTGCTTTGCGCGGATCAGTGATGTTACTGGGACCTATCTTAGCACGATTTGGTGAAGCCAACATTCCAAAACCGGGTGGTGATAAAATCGGTAGAAGAAGATTAGATACGCATTTCATTGGCTTTCAAAATCTGGGAGCGAAATTCAATTATAACGCAGACGAAAATTTATTCAACATCGATGCATCGCATTTGAAAGGATGCTACATGTTGTTGGATGAAGCTTCCGTTACCGGAACAGCTAACATTGTGATGGCCGCTGTGATGGCGAAAGGTGTAACGACCATCTATAATGCAGCATGCGAACCTTATCTGCAACAACTTTGCCTGATGCTCAATCGCATGGGTGCAAAGATCAGTGGTATTGGTTCTAATCTATTAACGATCGAGGGCGTGGATAAACTCGGAGGCACTGAGCACACACTCCTACCCGACATGATTGAGATTGGAAGTTTCATAGGTTTAGCTGCGATGACCCAATCCGAAATCACGATTAAGAATTGTCGCATTGATATGCTTGGCATTATTCCTGAAATCTTCAGACGATTAGGAATTAAAATGGAATTCCGTGGGGATGATATTCATGTACCTGCACAAGAGCATTACGAAATTGAAAATTTCATTGATGGTTCTATTCTTACCGTTGCTGATTCACCGTGGCCGGGCTTCACGCCAGACTTATTAAGTATTGTTTTAGTTGTTGCAACGCAAGCAAAGGGAACCGTGCTCGTTCACCAAAAAATGTTTGAAAGTCGCCTCTTCTTCGTGGATAAACTCATCGATATGGGTGCTCAGATTATTTTGTGTGATCCGCATCGAGCTACCGTCATTGGTCTTGATCGCAAACAAGCATTGCGTGGAATAAAGATGTCATCGCCTGATATACGTGCGGGGGTTGCGTTGCTGATCGCTGCATTGTCTGCACAAAACGAAAGCGAGATTTCAAATGTTGAGCAAATCGATCGGGGCTATCAGGACATTGAAGGAAGGTTGAAAAAACTAGGAGCTCAGATTGAGCGAATGCCCTGATATTTCAATCATATTTATCTTTCTTATACTTTAGAGTATTCTAATCCGTTATTATCAGCAAAAACTCCTATGAAATGCAGTTTGTTGGTTTTTCTTTTGATTAGCTCATTGGATACTCTTGGCCAGGATGAAAAAAATCCTACTCCCTATGCCCTGTTTAAAGTTGTTCCTCAAAATTTTGTTAACAACACTTTAAAAATAGGTACTGAGTTTTTTAATAAATCACGATCAAAAAGTGTTAGCCTTTTTTTATATGGACGTTTTGATGGTGAATCAAACAATCAGACCTACTACTATGGGGAAAATCACTATAAAGGACTTGGAGCAGAAGCACAATACAGAAAATATATAAGCCCTTTAAAGCAATACACTACGAGGCGAAATAAAAATTACCTGCAAGGAATCTATGTGGGTGGATACATACAAGGAGCTTCTTATTCAAATGAGGGAGATTTCATTTTGAATAATTATGATTTTAACACCGGACAACGAACCAGCACACTGATTAATATTCATGAGTCAATCGGGAATTGGGGAACTGGATTCGTCATAGGTGTGCATCGCACTCTTTGGAATGTTTTGTTTATTGACGCTTACATAGGTGGCGGCATTCAATGGAGCGATGTAATCCGATCGGTAACTCCACCAAATGTTCTAAACTATTCATATGGAAGTTATTATGATATCGGTTCACCGGGCTATCAGGGTATCATGCCAAAGTTTGGCATTCAACTCGGCATTCCTTTATGATTTCAAATTAAGTCAAGTAAAAATCACCTATCCTTTAGGATGATCCAAACCGTCCTTATATATCCCTGCAGCAATTTTCTCGGTTAGAGCTTTAGGAACAAACCCAGTGAGTTTAGCTGATATCCAGTTTATAAATCCTGGGATTATCTCGGCTTTACCATTCAGCATACCTTCAATTCCAATACGGGCAACTTCATCTGCGGGCATGCTGAACTTTTCCGCTTTTATCTTTAAAGCCTCCATACGCGCTCTATCCATAAAATTGGTGCCGGTAGTTCCCGGACTTAAACAGCTGACCGAAACCGAAGTGCGTTTCAATTCATAGCGCAATCCACGCGTAAATAAAACTACAAATGCCTTAGTGGCGGCATAAACCGAAAGTGTAGGAACAGCCTGATAAGAAGATGTGCTGGCGACATTAAGAATATAGGATCTTGATTTTAACTTTAACATAGGCAAAAAGACATGACATAACTCCATCATGGTATTCATGTTAAGCTGCATCATATTTCTTACCTCCGTCACCTCTTGCTTATCAAAATATCCAAAGAGGCCATAGCCAGCATTATTGATTAGAATATTGATCTCATACTTTTTAGAAGAACACCAATCGAACAATAGTTTGGCTGCGCCAGGTAGAGAAAGGTCCATCGAAACATAATCGCACCTAACTCCATACTGATTAGCGAGCTGAGCACTTAACTCTTTCAGTTTTTCTTCCGACCTGGCAACCAATAAGATGTTATGCTTTCTTCCTGCTAATTGATGAGCAATATGATATCCTATTCCACCGCTGGCACCGGTTACTAAAGCATAGGTATTCATACATTACTTATTAGTAAACGCCATAAATCGTTGATACAATTTAGGCTTACTTTCCTGTGTGCGCTCGAACATTTTTCCTGTGATGATTGGAACATACATGACACGCCTCCTGCTCCTCTCACCAATATAAGGGGACTGAGCCACGCGATGCCACAATCGTCCGTCATGCACAGTAAGATCGCCTGGTTCTACGTTGAGGCCTATCTCATTCTCATCGGGTTTATTATCGAGGTATCGCTTACCAAAAAGTATGGTCTTAATACCTTTATTATGTGTTCCGGGTAATAAGCGTAAACCACCGTTATCCGTATAGGACCGATCCAGGTGAACACCCACATTAAGCATAGGCATGATTTTCTGACCGTAGAATACATCGCGTAAAGAATCGGTGTGCCAGCCGAGTTGTGAATAATTACTCTGACTTGTATTGATGTAATGATTAAACACTAAACCATCCTTTTCATTAATTCCAATTCGACAATCAGGCGCATCTATTAAGTCGAAGAGAGCTTCAAATCGTTTGTCTGTTAACAAAGAGGCTATCAATGAGCTATGGTGATTTAAAAAAGCAAAACGCTGCACAATTTTATTACCATCAATATCAAAGCCATATTTAATCGGAACACCGTTGATCATTTTAACATCCCTTTCAATCCACTCGCTTTGAACGCGTTCAGACTCCAGAAGAATTTTATTCACCATCTCTTGACTAATGAAGGGTCGGAAATGAATAAAACCGTACGCTTCAAAAAAATCCTTTTGCTCCTTAGTAAGCTTCTCCTCCAAATGAAATAATGGATATTCAGATTGTCTTTGTGGTATTTGCATTATCGTTCAGACGTTAAGATTGAATTCATTACTCTTTTTCAAATTTATTAAAAACCTAACATTATCCACAAGTAAGCCCAAGTTAATCAAGTTGTTAAATAAACAGGTGAATTTCGCTATGGTGTTAACGAATTCTTAATATCAGATGTTACAGATACTTAAAGTCATTAACTGAAGGCAGGCGATTTGATTTTTTAACTTCAACTTAGCCGCTTCGCTATTCTGACACTTAAATAGGTTATAAATGGTGCAGCCAGCACATCCATCGTGTAGTGAACCCGCTGAAGAAGAATCAAGCCAGCAACCAAAATCGTGTTCATCAGTAATATCGATTTAAACATGGGTCGTTCCTCCAACCATACAAACAAAGCAAGTGTTGCCACGTGCCCAGAGAAAAACAAGTCCTTATTAAATACATTTCCTCCATAGGCAATTACATCAACCAGTGGGTCATGGAGTGGGATAATTCCCTCTGGTGCTTCAAGTGTAAGCACGTACATGGAAACCATCCTTAATAACGTGAGAAGCAAATAGCATTTCAATCCAAGCAATACCATTTCAGGTTTCCTGTAAATGCCCTGAAGGGTAATCACTAAGGAAAGATAGATCAACCCAAAGATGATCCACGAATTATCTCGCGGAGCAAAGGCATTCAGAACTAAATCATTAATTCGTAGGCCCGGCTTAGGGCCAATGATGGTATGAAAAAAGTATGGCAAAAACGAAACAACAGCAAGAATAGAAATCGTAAATACGATAAACTGAACCATAAAGCCTTTCTTTTGAAATGCTTCCGTCCAGAGATTTTTCTGATCATCCACCTGGTGTGATTTACTTTATGTTATTGATATCTTCAATCCTACAGGACAATGATCCGAGCCGTGATATTGATCATAAACAAATGCATCATTCACATTCTTCATGATCTTCTCTGGCACGATGAAATGATCGATGCGCCAACCTACATTTTTGGCTCGGCCATTCGTGACAAAATTCCAGTATGAATATTTTATGGTGTCTGGATAGAGATGACGAAATGTGTCTATGAAACCTGCATTTAGGAGTCTATCAAAACCATCAATCTCCTGTTGCGTATAGCCAGCCGATTTATTATAGTTTTCTTTTGGTCGGGCCAGATCAATCGGTTGGTGAGCCACATTAAAATCACCACACATGATCACTGGTTTTCTCCTATTTAACCAAAGCATGTATTCGCGAAAAGCATTATCCCAACTTTGGCGATAATCCAAACGAGAAAGTCCGTCACCTGAATTTGGCGTGTAGACCGTAACGATAAAGCAGGTAGCATACTCGGCCACAATCACTCTTCCCTCCTGATCAAATTCTTCGATGCCTATATCATACGTGACATCAATGGGCTCGATCTTAGATACGATGGCCGTGCCAGAATAACCTTTACGCGCTTTCGAAGAATTTGCATACGACTTATACTCAGGTAATAATTCAAGGGCAGAAAGTGTTTCTTCTTTGGCGGCTTTTGTTTCCTGCAAACAGATTACATCGGGGGCCATTGCCCTCACATTTTCTACAAATTCTTTTTTTAAAATGGCCCTGATTCCATTCACATTCCACGATACAAAATGAAGTTGCGACATACGTTCAATATAAAAATAAAGGCAGGAAGTACCTGCCCTTATGTTGAGTTTTACAATACTTAAAAATGATACCTCACAAATGCTTCGATCGCTTCGTATTCTGCCAATCCCAATAAATTATAAGCATCAGCAGTTGCATGGTTGCGATCTTCGGCACGCATCCAGAATTCCCGCTTGTCGCTTCCAGGGAATACGGCACTGTCTTTTTGTGACTGGTGCTTAAATACCGCTCTGCGCTTGCGCATCAATTCATCCGGACTAAGTGGCACTGCCATTTCGATCTGATCGATATCCCACTCTTGCCATGCACCACGATACAGCCATACATAACAATCCTTCATGTAATCTTTGTTCTTCAAGCGCTCAATAGCCTGGAAGATGGCCGACAAACAAACGCGGTGTGTGCCATGTGGATCAGAAAGATCACCCGCTGCATAAATCTGGTGAGGCTTGATCTCCTCAATCAGATCAACAATGATCTGAATATCTTTTTCACCTAATGGCTTTTTCTTCACCGTGCCAGTCTCGTAGAAAGGCATATCCAAAAAGTGCGCTTGTGAATCCGGAATGCCTGTGTAACGGCAACCCGCTTTCGCTTCTCCCCTGCGGATCAATCCTTTGATTTTCATCACCTCAGCACTGTCAATCTCACCTGGTTTTTTATTCTTAATGTCGCTTACAATTTTCTGATAGAATTTATCTCCGTCTTCTTTGCTCAACCCAAATGAATGATTGAAGTCGCGCACGAAATCTGCAAAGCGAATTGCATCATCATCAAACACGGCAATATTTCCAGAAGTTTGATAGGCAACGTGTACCTGATGGCCCTGATCTACCAGACGAATGAATGTGCCTCCCATTGAAATCACATCATCATCAGGGTGCGGGCTGAAAATGATCGAACGCTTTGGAAATGGTTTAGCACGTTCTGGTCTGTTGGAATCATCGGCATTGGGCTTTCCACCCGGCCAACCTGTGATCGTATGCTGAAGTGCATTGAAAATTTTAATATTAACCTGATACGCAGAACCATACTCCGTGATGATATCCCCCATGCCATGCTCCATGTAATCGAGGTTGGTGAGTTTCAACACAGGCTTCTGTAATTGAAGGCACAACCACACCACGGCTTTTTGAATAAGCTTCTCATTCCAGTCAACACTATCTACCAACCATGGAGTTTTGATGCGGGTAAGTTTGGATGAAGCGGCTTCATCAAGGATTACTTCCGTGTTGTTGTGATGCTGTAAGAAAGAAGAGGGTATCTGATCCGTGATCGGTCCTTCAACCGCCCTTTGAACGATGGGCGCTTTTCCTTCGCCCCATGCCATCATGATGATGCGTTTGGATTTGAGAATCGATCCAACACCCATGGTGATTGCTTTCTTGGGCACGTTCTCTTCGCCAAAAAAATCACTGGCAGCATCAATGCGTGTCACCTGGTCCAGCGTGATCATACGGGTTGGAGATTTCTCTGATGATCCAGGTTCATTAAATCCAATATGCCCCGTGCGACCAATACCCAAAACCTGCAAATCAATTCCTCCTAATGCTTCAATCTTTGCATCATAACTACGGCAAAATTCTGCCACCTTATCTTTTGCTATTGTTCCATCAGGAATATTGATGTTTTCTTTTGGGATATCGATCTCGTTGAAAAGGAGTTCATTCATGAAACGCACATAGCTCTGAAGGGAACCTGGGTTTATAGGATAATATTCATCCAGGTTGAAGGTGATCACATTTTTAAAACTCAACCCTTTTTTATGCAGCGCGATCAGCTCGGCATAAACACGTGTTGGTGTAGACCCCGTTGCTAAACCTAATATGCAGGGTTTGCCTTCAGCTTGCTTTTGTCTGATTAATGCTGCAATCTCATTGGCAACAAAAATGGAAGCGGCCTCAGAACTTTTAAAAATTTGTGTCGGAATTTTTTCGGATACAGATACGTGACTCATAACATTATTTAATATTAATTCGGAAATGATATTTTACCCATGGAAACGGATGGAACTTTTGACCTGCTTCCAAAGTGAAGCTTTCCTCCTGCCAACGATTCGTTGGCAAGCACGGCAAATAAAACTGCCTCTTTAGCATCACCGGAAATTCCAAGATCATCCATTTTATAAATTTGAACAGACGGAAGAAGCTCCTTCACCCATTGAACCATGAGTGGATTATGCGCACCTCCGCCACTGAGGAACAAGCTAAAACTTTTTTTACTCTTTATAACTTTTTTTATAGCAGAGGCAATTGTCTTGGCACTAAATCGTGTGAGCGTAGCCAGCAAATCTTCCAATGAAATGGATTCCGTACCGCTTCGCTTCTTCGACTTTTCCACATATTCCATATCAAACAACTCAGGACCAATTGTTTTAGGAAATGGCAATTTAAAAAATGAATCCGACATCAAAGCGGTCAAAAGTTGCCGATTATAATTTCCTTGCTTTGCCAGTTTAGCGTCTTTATCAAATTGAATTTCCGAACAATAAAATCTCACCGCCTGATCCAGCAATGTATTGGCTGGCCCCGTATCCGTAACAAATACTTTAGAGGCATCCATCGATCCTGGCAGGTAGGTAAAATTTGCTATCCCTCCCATATTCAGCATGATACGATCTTGCCCTTTTTTAGAAAAGAGCATGTAGTCACCATACACGGCCAAGGGCGCACCCTGTCCTCCTTTGGCCACATGCTTTTGCCTGAAATCGCTGATGGTCATAATACCCGTCTTCACCGCAAGGTGATCGCCATCTCCGATCTGTAGCGTAGAATTTATTTTTGCCTTGGGCGTGATTGACTTGGGCGAATGGAAAACCGTTTGACCGTGAGAAGCGATAACGTCAATGCTGTCTGGGGCATACTTCCATTTTTTCAGACTTTGCAGAATCATGTCTCCATGCAGCAATGCCAGCGATGCATGGAGTTCGCAAAGCGACTGAAAGTCAATCTGCTTTTTGGCGAATACCTCAAGAATTCTGGATTTGATTTCTTTGCTGTATGGAACTGTTTGAAACTTAAGTAAATCCACTTTCGTGGAGAGGCCTGAACCCGAAATTTTGCATAGTGCTATATCCAATCCATCCAGCGAAGTTCCTGACATCAACCCCATAATCAGCCTGGTTTTTTTTCCAGCAATCTTAGTGAGTTGGGTTATGTTAGGGTTCATAAAAAGATTCCGAAAGTTAACTAAGCAGCCGCATGAACGTGCTATCTTTCATTAAAATTTCGTAGTTAAAATAATGATGAAGGCCAATACGTTCCGAACTGAAATCACTTGCCCGTCAGCCCACGCCATCGGTCTGAAAAATCGTATCCTGACTACCGGGTCTTGCTTTGCGGATCAGTTTGGACAATGGCTTCAAAACAATAAGTTTGACGTGCTGGTGAATCCTTACGGCACCAACTATAATCCGATCTCCATTCACAAATCGATAATTGAGTCCGTTTCACTCGAATTGGACGAACAACTGTTTATTGAGTATCACCAGTTATGGCATCACTTCGATTATCATTCTCAATGGTCATCACTGCAAAAAGAAGATCTTCAAGCTTCCATTCACCACGTTCAGCAGCAAGTAAATCAATACATACAAAACATGGATGTGTTGATGATTACCTACGGAACGGCCTGGGTCTTTCATCATAAAAAACAAAACAGTATTGTATCCAATTGTCATAAAGTGCCAGCAAGTGAATTTGAAAAGAGGCTACTCACGGTGGATGAAATCACACAGTCTTTCAACCAATTGCATTCTGCTATCAAAAGCATTCGCCCTGATCTACGCATTATTCTCACCGTTAGTCCGGTGCGACATGTAAAAGACACCCTGATATTGAATAGTGTAAGCAAAGCAACGCTCAGGTTGGCTTGCCACACGCTTTCAAATCAATATGAAGCAGTTGATTATTTTCCTTCCTTTGAAATCATGATGGATGATCTGCGTGATTATCGGTTTTATGATCGCGATAAAATTCATCCTACGGAAGAAGCATTGGATTACATCAGCCATAAATTCAGCGACCAATATTTTAAGCCCGAAGTAAAATCATTCATTGAAAAATGGCAGATGATAAGACAGTCGATGGAACACAGGCCTTATCATCCTCAATCAGAAGCACATCAGCATTTCTTGAAAGACCTCTTGCACAAGTTGGAAGAACTAAAAGAAGTTGTTCCGGTGGAAGAAGAAATTAAATATATCCAATCACAAATTCATACGAATGTCTAATCGCCTCGCAAAATCCACATCACCGTACTTATTACAACATGCGCATAATCCTGTGGATTGGTTTGAGTGGGGAAAGGAAGCTTTAGATAAGGCGGTCCATGAAGACAAACCGATATTAGTAAGCATCGGATATTCCTCGTGCCATTGGTGCCATGTAATGGAGCATGAGTCTTTTGAAAATGAAGACATCGCCCAGATCATGAACGAATATTTTGTATGCATTAAAGTAGATCGTGAAGAGCGACCCGATATTGATCATATTTATATGGAAGCGGTGCAGGCCATGCGACAAAGCGGAGGCTGGCCTTTGAATGTGTTTCTTACGCCACAACAAAAACCATTTTTCGGAGGCACGTATTTCCCCCCTAAAAACTGGGCGCAGTTATTACTTCAGATTCATAAAACATTTGAACAGAAGCGTGCTGAAATTGATGAGTCGGCAGAAGACCTGAGAAATCATTTGCAAACCACGGACTTGAATCGGTTCGCGAAAGGTGACGATGTGGTTTCTACCCAAGAGAGTCTTGACCGTATGTTCAACATTCTTGAAACACGCTTTGATAAAACCTGGGGTGGCATTGAAAAAGCGCCCAAGTTTGTGATGCCTTCCATCTGGCATTTTGTGTTGAGGTATTATGCTATCACAAAAAATCAAAATGCCTTGCACATGGTAACTCATACGCTGAAGCACATGGCCTATGGTGGACTTTATGATCAATTGGCTGGTGGGTTTTCGCGCTACTCGGTAGATGCGGAATGGTTCGCTCCTCACTTTGAAAAAATGCTTTATGACAATGCGCAATTGCTGAGTTTGTATTCTGAAGCGTACATGGTTACAAAAGATAATGTGTTCAAAAATGTGGTGTACGAAACCACGGATTGGCTTAAAAACGAAATGACCCACCCAGGCGGTGGATTTTATTCTGCCTTAGATGCCGACAGC
Organism: Cytophagales bacterium; assembly: GCA_031416795.1. Taxonomy (GTDB): domain Bacteria; phylum Bacteroidota; class Bacteroidia; order Cytophagales; family Cyclobacteriaceae; genus ELB16-189. The sequence continues at coordinate 11,500 of JANOUH010000111.1, forward strand.
GAAGGCGTAGAAGGAAAATTCTATACGTGGACTGAAGAAGAACTAAAAACTATTCTTGGCGATCAGGCCGAACACATCACAAAATATTATCACACTTCACTGGAAGGAAATTGGGAACACGGAAGAAATATTTTAAAACGAGGTCATGAATCAGAACTTCGACTTGCTCATGAAAATTTAAAAGAGTTAAAGAAAAAACTCCTTTCTGTTCGTAAAAAAAGAATCCGTCCGGGGCTCGATGATAAAATTCTCACCGGATGGAATGCTATGACTATACAGGGATTGATCGATGCCTACAAAGCATTTGGCGATGAGCAGTTTCTGAAACTTGCCCTCGAAAACATCTCATTCATAGAGAACTTCCTGATTGTTAATGGCAGAGTTTCTCGTGCATTTAAAAACAAACCCTCTGAAACAGAAGCGTTTTTAGAAGACTACGCCTATCTCATTCAGGCTTACACTTCCTTGTATCAGGTTACCTTCAACGAAGGATGGCTGCATAAGGCACATATCTGGTGTAACTATGTGTACGAGCATTTCTACGATCGTGAAGATGGCTTCTTTCATTTCTCTTCCTTATCGGCAGAACAACTGATCGCCAAGAAGAAAGAAATATTTGATAATGTTATTCCCGCCTCCAACTCGGTGATGGCGAGAAACCTTCATTCCCTTGGGCTTTTACTTGACAAGGAAGAATGGAAAGATCAATCCATAAAAATGACTTCAAAGCTTGCGGGTCTCATCGAATCCGAGCCTGGTTATATGTCGCATTGGGGAATTTTGCTCTCAGAGATTATTCATGGCATGAGTGAAGTGGTTATCTCTGGAGAAGACGCACTCAACTTCCGTCATGAAATGCATGAGCATTTTTTACCATTTACAATTTTCCTGGGTACACGGGATAAAAGTGAATTGTCTTTATTGAAAGATCGTGATGCAAAACCAAATCAGACTTTGATTTATGTATGTCAAAATAAGACCTGCAAACTGCCCGTCAACAGTATTGAAAGTGCTCTTGAACAATTAGCCTGATCTCACTATCTTTGAAATGAAAGAAAAACCATGAGCGCAACTGAACTGCAAACGCAATTACACAGAATTATCGATCAGGTAACTGATAAGAATGTCTTGCAGGCGATTCATACCTTATTGAGTTCTCAAATCAATATCTATGGACATGATTTAGAAGGTAAGGATATCACAAAAAAGGAACTCGACATCATGTTAGCTACCTCTGAGCAAGAAATTAGGACAGGAAAAACCACTTCCTCACACGACCTTAAAAAAGAGATTAAGTCGTGGAGAAAGAAATAATCTGGACGGCTCAAGCCAAAGGCGATCTGCAACACATTTATTACTTCAATACGCTTGCTTTACGCGATGAAGTAAAAGCTTTCAAGTTGATTGAAAACATCATCAAAAAAACAGAACAGCTTAATCGTAAAATTTCGGGCGGGACCCGTTATATCAGTGATTTAAATCCTGCTATCCCTTACCAGAAATTGGTTTACAAATATTACATGATCATTTACCGTGTCGAGGAAAATAGAGTCTATATCAATAAGATTTTTGACTCACGACAAAATCCTAAAAAACTAAAATTATAAGCGAGTCATGAAAAATGCACTTATTATATTTATTTCATTATCCATTCTTTTGTCGTGTACTAATGAAGTAGCACCACCTGCACCGTTATCAGCCGTGCCCGCTCCCAATCAATTAGCGTGGCATGAGATGGAGATGAATGCTTTTGTGCATTTCACTACCAACACCTTCACAGGAAAAGAATGGGGCTATGGCGATGAGCAACCTTCCGTCTTCAACCCATCCGATCAGTATGATGCCGATCAGTGGGTGCGCACGTTCAAAGAAACTGGTTTCAAAGGAGTCATTCTCACCTGCAAGCATCATGATGGATTTTGCCTGTGGCCAAGTAAGTACACAGAACACTCTGTGAAGAACAGTCCGTGGATGAATGGAAAAGGTGATGTAGTTCGTGATGTGATGCGTGCCTGCAAAAAATATGAATTGAAATTTGGTGTTTACTTGTCTCCGTGGGATCGCAATCATGCTGAGTATGGATCACCCGTCTATATTGAATACTATCGCAATCAACTGAAAGAACTTTTTAATACGTATGGGCCGGTGTTTGAAATGTGGTTTGATGGAGCCAATGGTGGCGATGGTTATTATGGAGGCAAGCGTGAGAAGCGAAGCATTCAAGGTTCTACCTATTATGAATGGCCGGTGACCTTAGATCTTGTTCGCCAGATGGAGCCTGAAATCATTTTCTTCAGCGATGCAGGCCCCGGTGTGCGTTGGGTGGGTAATGAACGTGGTGTGGCAGGAGAAACAAACTGGAACACCATTACACCCGACACGCTGTATGCAGGAAAAGCTGGCATTGAAAAACTCTTGAATGAAGGCGATGAAAACGGAACCAAATGGATACCTGCCGAAGTTGATGTATCCATCCGCAAAGGATGGTTCTATCATGCCGAAGAAGACTCGTTGGTAAAAACTCCTGAACAGCTTTTTGATATCTATCTCACTTCCGTGGGGAGAGGTTCTACCTTATTATTGAATGTGCCTCCTGACAGGCGCGGACTGGTCCATGAAAAGGATGTGGCATCGCTGAAAGGGTTTCGTGAGCTGTTAGATACTGAGTTTGCGAATAACCTGATTAAGGGCAAACAAGTTTTTGCTGAAAACTATAGAGGAGGTAGTGATCAGTATCATGCAAACAATATCAACGATAGCGACAAAAACACCTATTGGGCTACCGATGATGAAGTTAAATCCTCAAACCTGGAGATTTATTTTGATAGTGTAAAAACCGTAAAGTACGTGGTCATGCAGGAATATATTCCTCTAGGGCAGCGAGTGAAATCATTTACCATTTCTATTTTGCAGGGTGAGATCTGGGAACCTATATATAATTCTACCACTATTGGTTACAAGCGCATTGTAAAACTAAATCGTCCTGAAAATTGTAAAGGAATACGAATCTCCATTGACGATGCCAAGGCTTGCCCCGTGATTTCGAATATTGAAGTATATTAAAACCCTCTCTTCAACAGTCATCGCGGCCGAGTTTACCTGCCGGAACTTTAGAGAAGGCATGGGGACGAGAGCCGCGATCCCGTTGAAGTGAAATGGAGAAGCGGCTATGAAACAATTTGGTGCTAACTTATACGGGATTGCAGGTCGCGCATACTTTCACATCAATCATGGATAAAAATCGTCAGTATTCCTTTGAATAAATCACTGTCAAACTTGCCCGCAATGACACTCCATAGGATACATAGCAAATCAATTACCTGACTAAAGTCATATTTCTAATTCATAGAAGCGTTTAGCTTTGAACTTTTCAAACACAATTGACATGGACAAAGTAAACAACTGGCTCACACAAAACGCGATGAATCTCTTGCGCATCAGCATTGGTGTCATCTACGTTTGGTTTGGTGCTCTTAAATATTTTCCCAACCTGAGCCCGGCTGATCAACTCGCGAAAGACACGATTCATCTCATCACATTTGGTTTGATACCCAATGGGATCTCCATCATCCTGCTGGCCATTTGGGAAACTGCCCTGGGTTTTGTTCTGATCATTGGCGTGTGGAAGCGCACTGTGTTCTACGTCCTTTTACTTCACATGGCTTGCACCTTTGTGCCGCTGTTCTTCTTTACGGATGTTTCGTTTACTAACTCACCCTATGCGTTTACATTGGTTGGGCAGTACATCATGAAAAACCTGATCATCATTGCCGCAGCTCTGGTACTTAATGCACACTCGAAAGGAAAAATCGTGGTATCAACTAATTAATATTCAAAGCTTAAGGTTCGAAGTTCAAACACAAAACGTGTAACCACAAACATTGAATTCTGAATTAAAAATCAATTACAACTGGGGCATTCCCACTCCTTATCTAAATCTATTACCGATACGATTGATAAGTGTTTTTGCTTGGGCGCCACAATGATGCGCACATGTTGCCTGTCCTTTGACGTGTACCCTTCCAACGCATACTTGGAACCTTGCGCGGCATCCAATTCACTCTTGTTGTAATTCACTTCAGCCTTGCGCACAATTTCTTTTACTTCTTTTTGGGTAATGCTTCTGCATTCCATCCTGCATCTTGCGTGTTTGGTGAAAAAATATTCTGCGTCAGGATCGCGAAATACATTCAGGTTGTTTTTGCCATCCGTAGAAGGACTTCCTTTCTTCGGGGTTACCGATTTCTCCTGTGCAACAGAAGGCGTGTTGGATATGGGCTGATCTTGCTCGCGGTAACGCTTCACCACCAAACCAACCACGAAGAGGATCAACAGCAGTAAATAGGGTATTAATTTTTTCATCAAGGCAAAAATAAAAATATCATTGTTGTCCGACAAAAATAGCTGGAGACAAAATAGTTGCGTTTTCATTTGAGTTTGAAGATTTAATGCGTTTGTAAAAAAGTAGCCCC
>JANOUH010000112.1:0-6654 GCA_031416795.1 Cytophagales bacterium
TTTTTTTTCTCTGTTTGTTAAGCTCTAACTGTTCACCAATGAGTCCAACTTTTCTCCATAGTAATTTTGTTTTCCAATTCACTGTAAATTACGATGCACCCCATCTACCGCGCCAAACCAAATAGTTCCATCGTGGGCTTCTAAAATCCCAAAAAGCATTCCTACTTTTGGCTTTATTTCGGTCACAGTTGGGTTCTTATTGGATAATGACTTTGCCTCATAACGGGATAGTATCCAATTTTGATCAGAAGCGTGATTTGCTCCTGAACTAGTCCAGATATTTCCTTTTTTGTCTTCGTAGATATAACCAACAAACCTCTGTGTGAAATTGGAGAATGTACTGCCGTCATATTGCCAAAGGCCATCAGGTCCACCGAGCCAGATATTACCTTTTCTATCTTCGATTATGGAGCGAACATTCGTAAAGGGTTTGCCGTCATTGTTTCTGAAAACAGTAAATGTTTTTCCATCATAAACAAAGGTATTGCCCCTTGTACCAAACCAAAACTTGCCTGTTTTGTCTTCGATAATAGAAGTAACCTCATTAGGAGGGCGTTGAAGATTTGGAAAAGTTTTTCCTGTTTTCTCTTCACTCATAGATTCACCGTTCATCATATAATTTAGAAATGATTTCCCATCGTAACGGCTTGCTCCTCCATTAACACCAAACCAAATATTGCCGGCTTTATCTTCATAAATACAAACAATCTCATTATTAACAAGTCCCTCATTGGTTGTGAAATTTTGAAAGGATTTCCCATCGTAATAATAAACACCTGAGCCAATAGAGCCGAACCACAAGTTGCCTTTTCCATCTTCTAAAACGGAAAAGAAGCGGGCCGAACTCACTTTACTTGTGATATTGGCAAACGATTTTCCATCGTATCGAAAAACACCATCAAATGCAGCAATCCAAATGTTACCATTTCTATCTTGCTTGATAGTACGAGTGATAGCGTTAGGTACGGTGGAAGTAACAACGTTTTTGGTTTCGGATCTGATGGTATCCTTTGGTAGTTCAATTTTGTTTTGCCCTTTACAGCAGGTGCAAAATCCAAACATCAAGAACAAAGTGTAAATCTGTGCGTATTTCTTCATTTTTCTTTTTTTTACAGAGAACGGATCAATCATTGCGTTTGGGGTGTCACTCTCAACAAATTCCTTATATAGTCAGGAGATTGTATATCCACTGTCAAGAGTGATTTTGGATAGTTAATGTCAAATACTGAATCTTTGTTTATTAATAAATATAAAGATAGTCCCCCATAGTTGCACACAAAACGTCTGCTATCGTCAGGTAGAAACTCGACTCTGCATTCCATCAGTGGCTTATTGGCTTGCTTTGGTTTGAGTGTCGGGATGTGCGGCAAGGCAATGTGCCACGTTCCTATCTGTCCAAGGGCATGACACACACGTTTGTGTATGAAACGTAGCGCGGTTTATGAGCTAAAGCCAAATGACGTAGGAATGGCTTTAGCGACCTGCTGCGTCTTATCCTACGACACCGAACCTAATTATGAAACGAAAACTTAAAAACAACACTGAACCAGCGCTATGTTTCATACACTTTGTTGGCGGTTCGTTGTTTCTCACCAGTCACTACTCTTAAGTTTTGAATTATTTAAATATTTCGCATATCCATCAACAATACTTTGTAACTCCTCTTTCAAAGTAGTCATAATGTCAAAATATTTCTTTTCGCTCACACTGGTCTTGCCGTATCCTGGATAAGTTTCACCAACTGCTAAAAGTGGCCAATTGTACGCTCCAGCCCTTGCTGATTCGCAATTTACGTTATCAATTACAATTCTATATTTCTTTTCTTTAAACATAAATTTGACAGTATATGCAAATTTCCAAGTGGTACTCATTTTTGATTGAATGTTGAGTCCCTTTACCATTATAATTCCACCTTCTTTATCATCATTTTGAATGACGTCTTTAGCAGATTTCCACATCTCTCCAATATACATTTTCGTTATTGAATAGATTTCATCTTTGCTCTTTGCAACAGAATCTACTTTTTCCCATTCAAAATTATTTTGTCCAAATGTTAGTGTTATGCAAAATAGTCCGGCTATAATTAATAAAATTTTTTTCATAATGTCTTTGTATTTTATTTGTGGTATCAGTAGTCACTTCCAATAATTTAACATTTTCTAATCTCAATTCAGTTGTCCTTAGTCTTAATTTTCCTAACGATGACCACAACAATTGTATATCAGATACAAAACTTCTTATATACCTTCATTGTTAACTCCAAATTAGAAACTTTTGCACAAAGGCACATCAACAATCCGATATTCATTTCTAATAAAATACGTATTTTTATAAAGCACTAAATCAGATTCAAATGCTAGCCTCACCCCTATTAAAAAAGAACACTGACTTGTATGTCTTTCTTCCCATTCTCTACACCGTGTGGTCCGATGCTGTGCTCACGCCCAGCGAGATCGCCACGTTGCAGGGGTTGATTGAAAGTCAGGCTTGGTTAAATGAAGATGAGCGCAGCTTCCTCTTAGAGCAAATTAATCCGGCCAGTCCGCCATCACCGGATGAGTTCATGGCCTGGCGTGAAGAGATCAAGAAAGTTACCAATGGCTCTACCGGAAATAGTCTCGTAGACTTAGGATTGAAACTAGCCGCCCTGCATGGCGATGGCTCCATCAGCACCACACTTGAAAAAGAAAAATCATCGTTAGCGAAAATAGAAAACACCATAGGGCTCATCAGTTATGAAGCCGCCTATAGTTTTCAGTCTGCTCACGCAACGATTACGGCTGGTCAGGCCACAAAAAAGAATTTCGATGCTAGTGTAATGACCACCCTACTCGATGGCGAAAACGCAGCCATCATACACAAGGTGAAGACGATGCTTTCTGATCCTGAGTTTGAATACATTGGCCCAGGTGATCTCACGCTCTATCGCACAAAAGTGTTGCAATGGTGTAAGTATCTTGCAGAGCAAGGTTTTGGTGGCATCGCCTATCCAAAGGAATATGGCGGGCAAGGTGATATGGCTGCCTACTTCGCCATCATGGAAACGCTGAGTTATCATGACCTGAGCATGGTAATCAAATTCGGAGTGCAGTTTGGTTTGTGGGGCATGAGTGTTTATTTTTTAGGAACTGAAAAACATCATAAAAAATATCTGAAAGACATCGGCACACTCGAGTTGCCCGGCTGCTTTGCCATGACAGAAACGAATCATGGATCAAACGTAAAGGGGATTGAAACAACGGCCACCTATGATCAGGCGACCAAAACATTTATCATTCATACACCCAACGAACAAGCACGCAAAGAATACATTGGCAATGCTGCCCTGCACGGACAAATGGCAACCGTATTTGCTAAACTAATACTGGATGAAAAAGATTATGGCGTGAGCGCCTTTGTTGTTCCCTTGCGGGATAAGAAAGGAAATCTACATCCTGGAGTGACGATCAAAGACTGCGGAAGAAAGATGGGCCTCAATGGTGTTGATAATGGTGTGATCTATTTCGATCATGTAGCCATACCCAAAGACAGCATGCTCGATCGCTTTGCCGGTGTAAGTGAAGAAGGAAAGTTTGAAAGTCCGATCGCCAGCGACAACCGCAGGTTTTTCACCATGCTTGGAACATTAGTGGGTGGAAGAATTGGAATTCCGCGTTCAGGTAATGCAGCATCCAAATCAGGATTAACCATTGCCATTCGCTATGGCGATCAGCGCAAGCAATTTGGTCCGGAAGGTGGCACCGAAGTTCCCATTCTGAATTACAGAACCCATCAGAAAAGATTGATGCCATTGTTGGCGAATGTATACGCACTGCATTTTTCATTGCAATATCTCACCAACCGTTTTCTCAACCGCAAGGAAGAAGACATGCAGGAGATTGAAGCGCTCGCTGCCGGACTCAAATCATTTGCAACGTGGAATACAACAGCAACACTGCAAGAATGCCGCGAAGCGTGTGGTGGCAAAGGATATTTATCAGAGAACAGAATCGATGCTCTTAAAAATGATACCGACATCTACACCACCTTTGAAGGAGACAATACGGTGTTGATGCAACTAGTGGCCAAGAGCCGACTCACGGAGTTCAAACAGGAGTTCAGCAATATGAATGTGTTTACGATTTTGAATTATGTTGCAGATCAAGCCAAGACGAGCATCACAGAAATGAATCCCATCACGGTAAGAAACACCAGTGAAGAACATCTGCTTGATCCGGAGTTTCAATTGCAAGCCTTCAGATACAGAGAGCGAGACATCCTCACCTCAGCAGCTAAACGATTAAAGCGCCACATCGATAGCGGGATGGATTCGTTTGATGCCTTCAATGTATGTCAGCATCATTTAGTGCAAGTGGGCTATGCGTATATCGAGCGCATCATCCTCGAACAATTTATATCGCAAGTGGAGAAAACAAAAGATGCTGGCTGCAAGGCGGTGTTGAAAAAATTGTGTGATCTCTTCGCGCTATCACAGATTGATAAAAACAAAGGCTGGTATCTGGAGCAGGGTTATATGGAAGGGGTGAAAACAAAAGCCATCCGCAAAGTAGTGAATCAACTTTGCTGGGAGATCCGGCAGGATGCCGTTCCGTTGACTGACGCGTTTAATATTCCAGATCGGTGTTTGGCGGCTCCGATAGCGGTCTAAAGGTTGCCGGTTACCAATCTCCGGTTACCGGTAACTGGAGACCGGTGACTTGTAACTACTCATCCGTCTTAATCGACTTATTGAAAGGCAACTTAAACTGGTATCCAAGATCTTCATCCTTATGCGGATCTAGCACGTCTAGTCCATACTGGATTTTTTTGGGATCGTCATACACAAATGTTCCGAAGAGTCGATCCCAGATGGAAAAGATATTTCCAAAATTAGTATCGGTCCAAGGTCGCTCGAAGTGGTGATGAAACTTGTGCATGTTGGGTGTGATGATAATATAGCTTAGCGCTTTATCCAGCCAAATGGGTAATGCAATGTTCGCATGTGAAAAATAGGTGAAGAATACGGTAGCCAGTCGATAGAACAGGTAAAAGCCCAGTGGCGCTCCCATGATGACGACTACCACGATAGACAAAATCTCACGCAACATGAAATCACCCGGATGCAGGCGCGGCCCGGTAGTAACATCCACATGAGTGTCGGCATGATGCACCATATGAAATCTCCATAACCATTTCACGCGGTGAAGAATATAATGCGCAGTGTATTGTGCCACCAGATCAAATGCAATGATGCACAGGATGAACTCTACCCACAATGGAAAATCGACCAGGTAAATAATACCAAACTGGTTTACACTTACCCATTCAAAAACACCTACTGTAGTAATTCCAATAACTGTATTTATGACGGCAGCCGTGAACAGAAACGTAAGATTGACACGGGCGTGCTTCCATCTTTTATAATTAAACATGAAGAGCGGAATTCCTCCTTCCAGTATCCAAAAAAAAACTAAACTAATAAGTACTGCTGCCAACTTTTGCCCTTGAGGCATCTGTTCAAAGAATTGTATGAATGAATCCATGCTACACGATTTCAAATTAAGAGATACTCCAAGATAACAATTTCAGTTTATATAAAGTCTACTTGCGATGAATGCCGGCCACCATACACCGGATACCCCCTCCTCCATATTTTTCTATTGTCGGTATGTTTACGGGAAGCAATTCAACGTGTTTCGACAGTTCCTTGATTTGTCCATCCATTAATGAATCCAGTGCATTTTGAGAAAGCAATAGAAATCGCTTTCCTGTTTTGCTTTGAACCTCGATCATATTGCCAGCGAAGCATCGCATCTGCTGATAACTTATTGAAACCACACGATGACCCGCAGAAGTAAAACTATTGAGCAGTCGTTCCTGATCCGATTCGCTCTTAATCGAATCTAAACACACCACCGCTACCTTCTCCCCAACACAAAGCATCACATTAGTATGGTAAATAGGTTTTCCGTTTTCATCATCAGCATGAAACATTAAAGGCGTATAGCCTAATCGTTTGCATACATCTTCCAGCACACCTTCATCCGTGCGGGGCGAATGACATGCGTATGCAATTTTATTAGGATGGTCGAACACGATGCTGCCGGTGCCTTCCAGAAACCGTTGTTGATCTTCATAAAATGTCAGGTCAACAATTTCCAATGGACCAAATTTATTGACGAATAGATCAATATAATTTTTACTTCGCTCAAACCTTCTGTTGGGTGCCAACATGGGGTACAACACTAGCCTGCCATCAGCATGAATAGAAAACCAGTTGTTGGGAAAAATAGCATCTGGCTTCTTTGGCAAAAGAGAATCTTCTGCCACCCATATTTCTATGTTGGCTTTACGGATTTTTTCGATAGCTGAATCAAATTCTGCAACAGCTGTTTTCTGAACATGCTTATCATTTGTCGCTGTGTTCTGAAACGCATTAGTAGATGCGGTATCCGAGTTAAAGCCAAACGAAGCTGGCCGCACCATGAAAATACAATCAGGAACTTGTGAGCATGCCATGATCCGGTTATATTAATTAATAGGTATAGGCGTTTAAGTCGCAATTATTTAGCTTTGCCGAATGGCAGAGTGGGCTAAATTTGCAGGTGTGAATTCGATTACGTTCAATCAGAAATTTAAGACCGACCAGGATTGCCTGGAATATTTGTCATCCCT
>JANOUH010000113.1:0-15773 GCA_031416795.1 Cytophagales bacterium
CGATCACTTCATCGCGCGAACTGTAAAAGGCAGCTTCGTATTCAAGGCCCGTGCCGAGGCCGAGTGAGCCTTTGTCCATCTCGCGGGCGAGCACCACTTTCATGGAATCAATTTCTGCTGCGGTTGCTTTTCGCAACACACCGCCTTTCATAAACTTTTCGCGCAGCCAGGCTTGCCCGGTGTAAGAAGCTACGTTAACACTGACCGGAACATTTTTCATCGCAAGCATAATGGAGTCGATGGGTGTGGAGCCTCCGTCTTGCCCCACTACAATCGTAGTGATGCCCTGATTGGTAACGGCTGTTGCCGAAGGGTTTTTATCAAAGCCCCAGTCGTGGTGACTATGGCTATCGATAAAACCGGGCGCAAGTATTTTTCCTTTTCCATCGGTGACGCTCTCGTTGGGGAAAGGTGTGAGCGGGCCGATGTCGCGGATGCGATCATTAACAATGCGCACGCTGCCGCTAAAGGCAGGAAGGCCCGTGCCATCAATCACGTTTACGTTGGTGATTAAGTGTGTGGTCGGGAGAGTGATGGGTTTGTCTTCCCAGATGTTTCTAACCAATGCATGGGCGTGAAAGTTGGAAGAGTTGTCAAGAAGAATGATCGACTGATTTTTATCGATGTAGCGAATGATGATCGTTCCGAACCCCACCCAGCCACCGGTGTGCGCCACGGTTTTGCCGGGCTCAATAATGCCCCAGCCAAAACCATATTTGGTTGCTTCGCCATTGTTCAACTTGCCCGGTGTGATCGCTTCTGCGAACGTGGATTTCTTCACGAGCTTTTCGGTGTAAAGGGCTTGATCCCATTTATACAAATCTTCTACCGTTGAATACACATTGCCATCGCCCACGATGCCATCAAAACGAACGAGATCATTGAGCACCGCTTTACCTCCTTCAAAGCGCAAACCAAATACACGTGATGGTGGATACGATTTCATGTTGAGGTGATAGATGTAGGTGTTACTCAACTTAAGCGGACCCGCTATGTATTGCTGAAAGAATTTGTCGGAGGTGGTGCCGGATACTTTTTCCAAAACGGAAGCAAGTGTGGTGTAGTTGGTATTGCAGTATTGCCATTGTTCGCCCGGTTGAAAAACCAGTGCTGGTTTTTTTGCTGCCAGCAGGTCGAGCATCGACTGGTTGTTGAGGGTGTCAATCAAGGTGAGGTCGCCCTGGGCGATGTCGAAATATTCGGGCAGGCCTGAAGTCTGGTTCATCAGGTGCCGGATGGTGATGTTGCTGTATGGAAATTGTGGAAGGTATTTTTGAACAACATCATCGTAGTTTAGTTTGCCTTGTTCTTTCAGGATCATGATCATCATCGTGAAAAATTGTTTGGATACCGAAGCGAGGTTAAATGATGAGGCGGTTGTTAAAGGAGACAATGTTTGAGGATTAGAAATTCCAAATGCTTTTTTATACAGTACTTTTCCTTTCTCGCCAATAAGTACCGTGCCGTTGAAGAGCTGGCGCTGATGCAAATAGGTGAGCACCGAATCGATGCGGGTGATTTTTTTTGAGGGTTGGGAGATGGTGATGAAGGGGATAAGGAAAAGGAGGAAGAGGAGTTTTTTCATGCTTTACGCTGATTTAATCAGAATACCCTTTAAAGGTTTTAAGGTAATCTGTTATACTTGTGATTTGAGTTCCTTCAAATTCTTTGAGAACAAGAAGATCCTGATCGCCCGTGATCAGGAAATCAGCTTTTGAGTCTTTAGCCAATGCCAAAATGAAATTGTCTTTAATATCGCGACAACGATTTACTTTACTTTGTACTTCTATGATTTCACCATAGATATCGAAGAGTTCAACTAGCTGTTCGACATCCTTTAGATTAAAGTATCTCTTAAGTTTAGGCCGCTCCACTACATTTAAAAACTCTTCAATCAGTTCCAGGCTAAAAAGTATTCTGACCTTTCCTTTTATTATTCTTTCGTCCAGCTTTTTAAAATCTTTGGTAAGCAGAAAGCTTATCCAAAGATTGGTATCAATAATTATCCGATCAGGCTTTTTTGCCATACCGCTTTGCTCTTACCTGCTCTACTTCACGAGCAATTTCATCAAGTGTAATCGTGGCCTTTTTATTCCTGAGTTTATTAAGGAGCTTCTGAAATGACTTAGATGGTTGAATTTCATGTATGGAGATCAGATTCAAGTCGGCCAACTCCTTAATGATTTTCTTTGCTTTCGGGTTTACGATATCGATTCTTAATGTTTCCATAATCAAATATACTATTCAAACTTCATTGACGTGATATTAAACAAAAGAAAAGCTAACTGCGTTCACCTCTTCATCCCCTTCACAAACACATCAATATCATCAGGCCCATCATTCAGGTAATATAAACTCACCAATCCTTCTTCATTTAAAAACACAGTAGCCGGAATGGCATTGGCTGTTAACCACCAACCTTCTGGTAACGTGATCGTATTGTGCACACGACCGAAGGAACGATCCCAGACAAACTCATCATTTGATCTCAGATATCGGTTGGGATCGGTGTAGGTTTCTTCAATGCGTATGCGCGTAGTGGTTCCTTTCTTTACGGCATCAAACCAGATCACAATCACTTCGGCATTGGGTGAGTAATCGGCACCAACATCAATTCCTTTATCTTTGATGGCCTGGCCCACGAGTGTTTCTACTTTCAATGGTTTGCCGGTGTCAAGATTAAACGCAGAAGGGTTCGATGCTTTGCTGCCGGCACGCACCACATTTAAATATTTATTAACTCCTGCTTTCGTTTCTGTATAGTCATGATACAACCGGAAGGCATGTGTTTCAGGTTGCTGCAGGAAATAAACAATCTCACGGGTTTGGTAGGCGCGCTCGGGAAAAGAAAATCCCACTCTCGCCTTTGACTTGTCTCTGCCTTGTGCCTGCGTGGTATTATCCTTCGCGATCATCGGTGCGGCCACCAAAGGGTGCGAAAGTTTTCTGCCTTCGATATGAAGAGGTACGGCTTCCGGTCCGCGATTGACGAAACTTACTTTTACGCGTCCATCGGTTTCGATCATCACTTGCGAGGGATAGTTACAGGCAATCAACTCATAGCCTTTCGGCAACACAATAGAATTTCTTTTGATACCCAACGAACGATGAAAAATAATCCGGTCTTCATCCGCATAATAGCTTTGTGCGTCCTTATACGTTTTATCAATCAACAAACGATACTCGGAATTCTTCGCCACCGGATGATCTAAGTTTACCTGCAGGTAATCCGTGTCATTATCCGCGGCAGCGAGTCCGTTTTTCTTTGCTTCCTCGCCATGAACGATGGTCCAGGTAAGTAACTTTCCGGAATTTAAATCAGTAACACGATCGACCAGGTGATCACTTCCTTTGCGGAGCGCATTGTGATAAACGGTTGCATCGGGTGTGGTGGCTGCTACTTCGTATAAAATCCGGAAGTTGTTTGTAAACGGATCGAGTAGTTCATAGCGTGTGTAGTCATCGGCAGATTGACCTAAAGCAGTGATTGCGGAAAATAAGCTGATCAATAAATAGAGTTTTTTCATAAACATCTGTGGAAGACTTGAAACTATGACAATCTAAGACAGATTGCAAACACAATCATACGGCTATCTTATTTTTTTGAGGATGCTCACTTTATGATAATAATGCCCGTCAATGCTAAATGTCAAAAAAAACCTTGCCACTGGCTTTAGCTCATGACCACCAAAGATTTACCCCAACGATATGTTGTGTTTAATCCATGCAAAAATTTAAATCCGAATAAGTATTTTTGATCGTATGTTGACCATGCCAAAAATCGGATTCACACTATCATTCATCATCATACTGCCTCTGGCTCTTCAGGCACAAAAGCCAAAGAGCTATGCATCCGTTACGGCCGAATTATCTCAAAAGATTATCGATGCCCCTTCAGCGCGCATGCCTCAAAGCCTCGCGGTAGTGCCTTTTACTGCTACGGCATCATCAGCAGAACAATCCAAAGCCTTTGGCGAATACCTGACGGAAACCATCATTGGGTCCATCGCAGGCCATCCGGAAAAATTAAAACTCTTTGAGCGCACCCGCATGGATGCGATCCTGAAGGAACATGAATTTATTCTTACCGATTTGATGAAGCCCGCAGCGGCATTAAAGATTGGTCAGCTCGCTCCGATCGATGCATTGCTGTCAGGCACGTACACCAAATTGAAATCCTATATCGAAGTGAGTGCTCGCATCATCGATGTGTCGTCTGGTGAGATTACGATGAGTTATGTAGGTCGCATTAAGATGAGTAAAAATCTCTCGGCATTATTTGTACCTACTACGAATACGCTATCCAATACAAACAACAATAACAACACGACACCCGTGCAGATCACCATCAACAATTCAGTGAATGGCAATGTGATCTCCAAATCAAAATCCGCTGAGGAAATATGCAAGGAACGCGTGGCTGAGTTTCGTCCACGGTTGAATGATTTATCCACACAAGAAAAAATTACTGCGGTGATTAATGAAGCGGTAAAAACTCCTTTCGACAACCAATGTGGAAAACTTCATTATGATGTGATGTATTCCTTCACCCGCTTCAAACTCGATCCGATGGAGTATAAGAATTTTCTATTGGCAACACTTGACACCATTCGATATCCGGCAGGCGATGATCGTGCTTATGAAATAATCCGGTATATAACCAATGATATGTTTGTGGATGAACGGGAATGGAAATCATCTTTTGCTGCACTCAGCCGTGTGGGCAATTACTCGATCTCCAACTACATCAATTACCTGATTGCGAAATCCACCAACCCTGAGGAAGAACAAACGGCACGCATCGCTTCATATTTCAAAATCGCTTCCGAAAACAAACTTGGACTACCGCGGCCAGTAACTTTTGAAGTTGCTTTTGTGGAGATGATGGAAGGATTAAAAAGCAATCAATCTTTGAGGCAACATGTGTATGAAACCTATTCTTCGCGATTGGTGACTGATGATAAACTAAAAGTCACGGTGTTCAGCGAGCTGTCATCGATGTATAAAGATGAAACGCAACCGCAGCGCAAGACGGAATTGATGGGTTCGCTTGCCACATTCGTCAATTCGAACGAGTATCCGAAAGCGCACGAACAACTTTATGACTTCGCCTGAAATTTTAAGATGACTTATAACGAAGGACAAAACGAATTGATCCGTAAGGAATTTCCGGATGCTGACTTGAAGCTACTCACCCAACGGTGCCATGATAAATTTTCAAGCTACGCCCTGTTGACTCCGTATCAAAGTCAAAAAGATGATCGTATCAATTTCTGTGTGAAGTACAACATTCGCATACCGGGTGTGATTCCTTCGCTGGAAGAAGCCGATGTGATTTTGAAAGGCAACAACCTGCAAGAGCAACTTCGGGTAATGAAACTGCTCGTGCTCATGGAAACTCCACCGAAGAAAATTGAAACCACACTCATCGCCCTATTGAATAAACGCAGCCTGGAAGATCGCAGTGCCATGAATGAAATTCAAACCCTCGCGATTGAGGTATTAGGCAATTGCAAAACAGCCGATGTGAAAGCGATCGAATACATGATCAGCGTGCTTCCGCATTATGGCAACGACACCGAGGCGGCTATGGAGGCGTTAGCGAAAATAGGCAAGCCGGCCGTAAAAACACTAACCACCAGGCTCGATAAAACTACAGAGCAAGATGGAGGACTTCAGTTTCAGCTGATCACCTTGCTGGGAAAAATCGGCAAAGATGCTGCGGCATCAGAGAAATCTATACAACGCGTGTTGTCTATATCAACCAACAGCGATGTGCGCTATGCAGCCGAGGCAGCTATTCAATCCATTAAAGGAATGTGATTGTTTATGTATTGGAATGTGCCGGGCATTCCATTCCGCTCTAAACAAATAACAACCAACTCGCACCAGCTGCTGCAATAATCAATGCCGACACCAGAAACTTCAATGCAAAACTCCGGTTGCCTTGCAAGTATGAATACAATGACTTGCTGAGTAAGTTGGTGGTATTCACCATCAAAAAAGTAAGGAAAGCAAACTCGAAGGTGATCGTATTGCCAGCCATATCAGCCAGGTTCACAATGATGGCATCGAGTCCTGCAAAAGAAGCAATCACAGAACTGATAATAAACCCCGATTGACCAAAGAGGATCAAACAGATTTTAGTAACAATCTTGATCACAATCAACAAGCCGGCAAACTTCAGTGCAGGCAGCAACGAAAATATTGCCGTTGCTTTTTTGGTTTGTTCTTCTTCCTCTCCTTTCGGTTCCTTCTTCTTAAAGAAAATATAAGCGATAACACCGGCTGTTAGTATCATGATCAAAATACTTGGCGCAATAGACACGAGCCATTTGGTGTTAAGTGGTCCTACCAATAAAAATATTTGCAGGAAGCTGGCGAGGTTAGCGAGAATGGCGGCTCCCACCAGGTGATTTACAAATGGCGTGGTATTACTGCGTTGTGCCAATGATTGCGTGGCCGATGTGGAAGAAACAAAACCAGCCATAAAACTGGTGAGCGCAAAACCATTTTTGTTACCCACGATTCTTCCCAGTATGTACCCAAACACATCAATGCCCGTGATCAACACAACGACCATCCAGATTTTCCTTGGGTTAATCAGGTCCAGGTTATCAAATTGTCCTAACTCCACGTTTAATCCATGCATGATGTCGGACAATACTGGTAAATCTTTGAGGGTGTAGGAATAGTCGGGCAACACAGGCAATGCCACCAGCGCAATGATCGCATAGCTGATGAATGATTGCACTTCCTGCCTGGTAAGGCCCGCGACCAGTTGCGTGGTTTTTGATTTCAGTGAAAGCACAAAAACCACGACTACGAAAATTGCCACAACAATCTTCAGCGGAATGATGCTGAGCATCACCATGAGACCGAGTATAAAGGTAGTGATGGCGGAGAGTTCGCTCGTGATCCCAAAATCTTTGGTATGTATGGATTCAGTCACATAATACGAAATCAACAAAAGCAAAAAACCAATGACAATGATCAATGAAAAGGATTCATAATGATGCTGATAGAATATTCCAGCCAGCGCTCCCGTTAATGAAATTAGTGAGAACGTGCGGATGCCACCCACATGCGGATCGTTGGGGTTGTTGCTCTCACGCTCCAGGCCTACCGTGGCACCAAAAACAAGAGCGAGTAATAAGTTTGTAAGCAGTTCTGAAATCATGTGCAACAACTATTAGACGCTGATCCTTTTCTTTTCACAAGACGAATAGATCGTTATTCAAGTTAAGGAAGAATTAGTTCATTCCAATTTGTTAAGGTGAAAGTAAGCTGTCTTTGATGCAAGAAGAATGATATTGATCATGAATTCTGGAGATGATTCGTGATTTGAAATACTATGATAAAAATTAATCAAGCCGGGAGAGTCAGCCGAGTGCTCATTCACCATCCGTCCTAATGAAAGTCTTTGGTTTCCTGTTAAAACAGGCGCTCAGATTCTGGAAGATGGATACTTTACGTTGATGGTGGGCAATCAGAAAACGCGATTTAAACTATCGAGACAGTAGCAAGGCTAATTCAATTCTTCACAACGATTTGTTTTCATGTTTATTTAAACTCTTCTGCCCCAGAAGTGTTTGGACTAATATGGACATCACACTCATCTTTCCGCATCAGCTATATGCAAAGCATCCGGCCATAGAAAAAGGCCGTGCTTTATATCTGTTGGAGGATCCACTTTACTTTAGCCAATACCCGTTTCATAAGCAAAAGCTGGTGCTCCATCGCGCCTCGATGAAATATTATCAGCAACATCTCGTAAAGAAAGGATACGCAGTTACTTATGTTGATGCTGTGAATGCCGATCTGGAAAACCTGTTTCAACTTCTGAAGAAGAAAAAGGTTGGCACCGTTCATTATGTGGATGCTACAGATTATCTGCTGGAAAGAAGAATACAGCGTCATGGAAAAAAGACTGGTATTGCATTGAAGAAATATGACTCACCCAATTTTTTAACTACCGAAGAAGAACTTCAGTCTCTTTTCTTGAAAGAGAAAAAATACCTGATGGCCAATTTCTATATCAAGCAACGCAAGCGGCTGGATATTTTAGTGGAGCATGATGCACCTGTTGGCGGGCAGTGGAGTTTTGATGCCGATAACCGGCAGAAAATGCCTAAGGGATTGAAGTTGCCTATGGTTTTTGCGCCAAAAGAAAATGAGTTTGTCAAAGAGGCGAAAGTTTATGTAAAGAAGTACTTCAATAAAAATTACGGTGAGATAAATCATTTTACCTGGCCTACGAATCATAAAGAGGCTGAAAACGTATTAGAAGATTTTCTCACGCATCGCATGAAGGACTTTGGCACATACGAAGATGCCATCGTAAAAAATGAAACAATCTTATTTCACTCCGTGCTCACACCGGCATTGAATATTGGACTTCTTACTCCACAGCAAATTATTGATAAGACTTTTGAGTTTCATAAGAAGTTTAAGTTTCCATTAAACAGTCTCGAAGGTTTTATCAGGCAGATCATCGGCTGGCGCGAATTTATGCGGGCGATTTATCTGCGTGAAGGAACTAAGCAGCGAACAACAAATGCATGGGGCTTTACGCGCAAGATCCCCAAATCTTTCTATGATGGCACCACCGGCATTGAACCCTTTGATCAAACGATCAGGAAAATTCTGGAGACCGGATACTGTCATCACATCGAACGATTGATGGTGCTGGGCAACTTCATGCACTTATGTGAATTCGATCCCGATGAAGTGTATCGCTGGTTTATGGAGCTCTTCATTGATTCTTATGATTGGGTGATGGTGCCTAATATTTACGGTATGAGTCAGTATGCCGATGGCGGATTGATGACGACCAAGCCGTATGTATCAGGCAGCAACTACATTTTAAAAATGAGTGACTACACCAAAGGCCCATGGTGCGAAGTGTGGGATGGTTTGTACTGGCACTACATTCATCAACACCAGGAACTCTTTGCAAAAAATCCACGCATGAGTATGATCGTGAACCTGGTGAAGAAGATGGACGCGCAGAAATTGAAGACGCATCGTGATCATGCTCAGAAATTTTTGAGCTCGTTGTAGTGCCCTCCCCTTTTCTAAAATTCTACCGTCACTAATCCCAAACCGGATTGCTTCATGTGACCGTGCTCCCGGGCGGGTATCCACTTCGGGCCTTCTCTGATAAACTCAATGGCTTTCGCATCCAGTTCTTTGTTCAGACTTTTTCTCACTTGAAAATCAGTGATCACATTATTTGTAGTAACTCTGAAGATCAGGTTCACCTGACCATGTTGAGAAGGCTTGAGCGCTTTCACTCTTTTCGTAAGGTATTGCACCAGCTGTGCATTGCCTCCTTCAGGCATAGGATATAAACTACTCTCGTCATACACATAGGTTTGCCCATCAAGCGTTCGCGAGCGGCCACTGACTAGCATACCGTTGTTGAAAAACTCTTCAAAGTGGATGGCTCCATTGTTATGACGGCCATACCAGGTGCCTCGCTTGCGGCCATCTCTATATTCACCTTCTTCCGAGACAACTCCATTCGTGTAGTAATGCCGGTATTTTCCAGCTCCATCTTTCACCAATTGATTGCCTGTTGAGTCCCATATGTTTTTCATAAAGTAGCCATCATGAAAATACTCTTCGCTCATTAAGATACCATTGTCATAAAATCGCTCCCACTTACCAACAAAACGGTCATGATCATAGCGGCCGGCAGATTCATAGGTATTGTGATCACTATAATAAAGGAAAACGCCATCGCGCTGATTATCCTGATACGATCCCTTCATCTGCACCGCACCATTTTTATAAAAGTCGCGCACAGGCCCTTGCCATCGCCCGAGTGAGTCGCGCTGACCAATGCGATAAAACGATCCGGGTGGACCCGGTAGTTCTTCCCATTCATCATTGAACCATACTTGCACCTGATCATAGCGGGATGGTGATATTGAATCCGGTATATCTTGTTTTTTGATTGGTCGCATCATCGTGAGCGGATGTTCAAGTTGCATATAGGGTTGTGTCTTTTCCTGCACCCATGCAATGCTATCGAAATAGCGATACGATTCCTGTTCAATCAAATTGATACGAAAGCTTGCTTCCTGTTTTCTTAGCGCGATGTAGTGTTTGAGTTTGGATGTGTCTGACTGAAGTGCTTGTGGCAAATAGGTGTGTGCTTCAAGCATGGCGCGTGCGGTATCCCATTCAACATACTGTTTTTTAAAGCCTTTTAGAAAACCGGCATCCGAAAGATTTTTTTGTTTGAATAGTTGTGACGTTGAGTCTTCGATATTCAACACCTTTTGAAAGAAATTAAAATACGTGACCGGATATCGCGGCAACGCTAAAAACAAAGACACACATACAGGAAAAAGAAGGTACTCCGCCATCATAACACGATAGGAAGGATTCAGCAAAGAAATCATTCCCAGCACAAGGCCACCGGCAAGACCACCCATGTGTGCCGAATTATCAGCATGGAGTGCTTCAGCGAAAAACAAGTTCACCACCAAAAATATGATGAAGTTGATCACGATGGGCATCACAGGATGATCGTTTTTTCTACTTTCTACTATTTGAATAACTAACGAAAAACCGAACAGACCGAAGATAGCTCCCGATGCACCTACGCCAATCGAAAAGAGATTGAAGTACAAACTTGCCAGGCTGGAGGTGAATCCACCGATAAAATAGATCCACAGAAATTTTTTTGTTCCTGTGATCTGCTCCACTTCGTTGCCCACACTAAATAGAGCGTACATATTAAAGAGCAAGTGCAGGATACTACCATGCATGAACATGTGTGTGATAAGCCGATACCACTCTTTATCAAGCGTAAGTGGCGCAAACTCAGCTCCACGAAAGAGAAGGCCTTGTGTCCAGGCGGGGTCTGAGAAGGTGCCTGCACGGTAATAGCAATATAAAAACACAACCACATTAATAACAATGAGCAGCAACGTGGCTGGAAATTTCTTTATGAAGGACAGAAACATATGCGGAGAAAGATAACGGGGATTTTGATGAAGAACAATTGAAATATATAGAAAGCCCAATCCATCAAACCAGAAAACAAAATGCCGTTGATGCAACTAAATACATGATGCATCACTCTGTAGAAGGTGATTCAAAAAATTTATTCATCTTTTCTGTTAACCTTTTCGCAAATGGCCAGTATACCTAGTCAATCCCCATCGCTATGTTTAGAAATTATGTGGTCATAACCATCCGGAATCTTTTCAAAAACGGATTTTACTCGTTCATCAACATTGCCGGTCTTGCCATTGGCATTACGTGCAGCATCCTCATACTACTTTGGGTGAAAGACGAAACTTCATACGACAAGTTTCATCCCAAAGCGGATCGACTTTACCAGGTGTGGGTGAATGCTCATTTCGATGGGAAAATCAGTTCGTGGACTTCCGTGCCGTTGCCCACTTATGAGGCGTTCAAGACAGCCGATAGCAACATCAAACGAGCATTGGTTACCGACTGGGGTGGTGATCATTTGCTTACCGTGAATGACAATCGCCTCATCAAAAAAGGATTTTGGGCCAGCGAAGAGTTCTTTGAAATGTTTGAGTTTCCACTAATCAAGGGTGATCCGACACAAGTGATGGATGATCCGCGCTCCATTGTCATCAGCGAGTCTACTGCGAAAGCACTGTTTGGCGATGTCGATCCGATCAATCAAGTGATCCGTGTCGATAACGAACACGAGTTGAAAGTGACCGGTGTGTTAAAAGATATTCCCACCAACTCTTCTTTCGAGTTCGACTTTATCATGCCCTGGAAGTTTCGCGAGCAAGCTCAAAAATGGGTGCGCGATAACATGACCAACTGGGGTAATTATTCCTTCCAGGTATTTGTCGAATTAAATGACCCCGCCAATCAAGCAGCGGTGGAAAACACCGTGCGCAAAATGCTGCAAGAACATGGTGAAACAGAAACCAAACCAGAATATTTTCTATATCCACTGTTGCGCTGGAGATTGCATGGCCAATTCGAAAATGGAATAGAAACCGGGGGCATGAATGATTACGTGCAAATGTTCACCATCATCGCCATCTTCATCATCGTGATTGCGTGCA
Organism: Cytophagales bacterium; assembly: GCA_031416795.1. GTDB lineage: Bacteria > Bacteroidota > Bacteroidia > Cytophagales > Cyclobacteriaceae > ELB16-189. The sequence continues at coordinate 12,075 of JANOUH010000113.1, forward strand.
TCAACTTTATGAACCTGGCCACAGCCCGCTCCGAGCGAAGAGCGCGTGAAGTGGGCATCCGCAAAAGCGTGGGCTCACGAAGGCATGAACTGGTTTTGCAATTCATTGGTGAGTCTACCTTTATTTCATTCATCGCCTTTGCCATTGCTATACTGATGGCACAACTGCTGCTGCCCTATTACAATGATCTTGTACAGAAAAAATTATTCATCGATTATACCTCTTCAGAGTTTTGGATTTTCTCGTTGGGGATGATCTTCCTTACGGGAATTATTTCAGGAAGTTATCCTGCTTTTTATCTATCATCGTTTCAGCCGGTGAAAGTATTGAAAGGTAAACCTACCATTGGCAAAGGAGCCAGCACACCGCGCAAAGTATTGGTAACGCTTCAATTTGGATTTTCCATTTTGCTGATCATTGGCACCATTGTGATTTACCAGCAGATCCAATTAGTGAAAGGTCGCGCGTTAGGTTACGATCAGGAAAACCTGATGGCTGTTAGTTACACCAAAGAAATTGAGAAAGACTATCGCGCTATTAAACTTGAATTGTTAGGTTCAGGAGCGGTTGAATCCGTAACAAAAGCCAATAGCTCCATCACGGACATTAACTCAAACAACTTTCTCGGCTGGCCCGGCAAGCCCGAAGATCTACGCGTGATCTTCACCACCATAGCCACCGAATATGATTATACTAAAACGATGGGAATCAAAATCATTGAGGGGCGCGATTTCTCAGAAGATTTCAAAAGCGACACAGCTTCGATACTCATCAACAAAGCAGCGTTGCAACTGATGAATCTTAAAGATCCCATCGGCACCGAACTCGACCTGTGGGGAGGTAAGCGAAAATTGATTGGTGTAGTGGACGATGTATTGATGGGTTCACCTTATCAACCCGTGAAACCCATGTTTGTGATTCTCGATCCTGGCTGGATTGATGCCGTCACCATTCGATTAAAAAAGACAGACGACCTATCCGCATCGATCAACATGGTGAAAGCCATCTTCGAAAAATATGCTCCTGCCTATCCATTTGAGTATCGCTTTGCGGATGTAGAATTTCAAAAGAAGTTTACTACGATCAATCTCACCAGCACACTGGCCAGTTTGTTCGCAAGTCTTACCATCATCATTACGGGTTTAGGATTGTTTGGTCTTGCCTCATTTACTGCCGAACAACGCACCAAAGAAATTGGTATTCGAAAAGTATTAGGTGCATCCGTGCCAAGCCTGGTGGGTATGATGTCGAAAGATTTTTCACGGTTGGTGATTATCTCGTTTGCGCTCTCTGCTCCGCTGGCCTGGTGGCTGCTTACAAAATATCTGGAGCGTTATCCCGTGCGTACAGGCATTGCCTGGTGGATTTTCCCTGTAACGGGTTTGATTGCATTACTATTTGCCGTGGCGATCGTGAGTACCCAGGCATTGCGTGCCGCTAAATCTAATCCTGTGAATTCGTTGAGAAGTGAGTGAGCGTTTGCTGGATTTATTTTTAACATAGAAGATAAATCCAGCAACCGAATCTCTGAAAAGGCGTTGAAACTACTTTAGCCCATCCATATGAAAATACTGGTACTTCTCTTATTCACATCAATAACGTTTCATGTACTTTCTCAAAGTAAAAAAGAGTTTGTTTGTACCCCTTGTGGTTACGACTGCGATAAGGAAGTGCACGATGGAAATGGCACATGCCATTCTTGCAACATGAAGCTGATTGAAAAATCTTCGATCGGATTTTCAAACATTACCATGAGTGAGCTTTGCGCAAGGTTGGCGGCCAACCCCAATGCCCTATTGCTTGATGTGCGAACACCCGAAGAGTTTGACGGAACAATAATGGAGAAGCAATCTTTCGGTCATTTTAAAAATGCAATCAATATCAATGTAGAAGAATTGCCATCAAGAATTGCTGAATTGAATAAATACAAAGACAGGGAGATTCTGGTGTATTGCAGTCATAACCACCGAAGTCCACGTGCCAGTTATTTACTTAGCACACATGGTTTTAAAAAGGTAAAAAATATGACTGGGGGCGTGTCCACGTTCTCCGACCCCGAAAATGAATGCCTTAAAAAATCATTCGTAGTCCATAAGAATTAAAAGTGTGCAGGAGTCTGGACCTGAAACGTTTGACTACCGCCATCCTTGCTCCTTCTTCCATTCACATAATTTTAATTCGTTGCACGTTCTTTTCGCTAATTTCGCATTGGTGAAAAAGGTATTTGGTATCGTATTTCTCAGTACACTCCTCCTGCAGGTGGCTGGCAGCTATGTCTATTTTATCGTTCGTTTATCGGCCATACGCCAGGAAATGCATGAGCAACTTAAGGCCAAACCTGATGAGCAACTCACCTTACTCACCCTCACTGCTGAGGAATACCAAAAGGCGAAAGTAGATGATCATGAAGTGAAGGTGAATGAGAAAATGTATGACATTGCCCGCATCGTTGTTCAGGATGATAAAGTATTAGTCTATGCGCTTCATGATGAGGCCGAAGATAATTTATTGGCTTTCCTGAATGAGATGGTGAAACGATCATCCAAAGATAAAAAACCGGTGCCGTCTCAATTGATTCAATTGCTTAGCCTTCAGTTTGTCATTATAGAAAATAAAATTCCTGCTCTTGCCGGAATATCCGTTGTACACACAACTCCCTACCACACTTCTTTTTCCTCCTTCATTCGAAGAATTGAAAGTCCTCCGCCACGAGGATAATTTTATCTCATCTGTTATTCACGTATTTCAGGCCGCTTTACAAAGCTTCGCCATCATTCGTGTGATCGCAGTCTGTCTTCACAAACTTTACATTCTATTCCGTAAAGCAATCGCTAGATAGTGGATTGACTTAACTTATCTATTCTACAATTTGATTAACATGAAATTTCTATATACTTCTATATTTCTACTTTTCGGCATTCCCCTTTTTGCCCAATATGCAGAGAAGGAGAACAATCAAGACACCGCGAAAGTGTCGTACCTTGATGAGGTGGTTATTGCTGCCAATAAAATTCCGGAGCAGCGCAGAACGGTGTCGCAACAGATCAAAGTAATTACGCCTTCCATCATCCGTAACTTCAACGCACAAAACACAGCCGATCTCATTTCAAACTCCGGTGTGGTGGCCATGCAGAAAAGTCAGCAGGGCGGAGGCAGTCCCATGCTCCGTGGCTTCGAGGCCAGTCGTGTGTTGCTGATGATTGACGGAGTGCGTATGAACAATGCGATCTATCGTGCGGGTCACTTGCAAAACATCATCACCCTGGATAATAATGTGCTGGAGCGTGCCGAGATTTTATTCGGACCTTCCTCCACAGTTTATGGAAGTGATGCGCTTGGTGGAGTTATTCATTTCTACACGCGCAATCCTGAATTGGCAAAGGCGGATGAAGGTCTTAAGTTTGGTGGCAATGCATTTGCCCGTTACGGTTCAGCCAATAATGAAATGACCGGCCACGTTGATTTTACTTTGGCAGGACAAAAATTCGGATCACTCACTTCCTTTACCTTTAGTGATTTCGGTGATCTGCGCATGGGCGAAAAAACAAACCCAGCTTTAGGCGAACAGTTTGGTGTGCGCACACAATATGCAGAACGCTCAGCCGACAACACCAGCGATGTGCTGGTGCAAAACAGCGATCCGTTGGTGCAGAAATTCAGCGGCTACCAGCAGTGGGATTTACTCCAAAAGTTTTTGTA
>JANOUH010000114.1:0-13565 GCA_031416795.1 Cytophagales bacterium
CAGAAATTGCCAGCCGGTTCCTTTGTCGCTTTCAATGCGCACGGCATCAGCTTTGCCTTTCACCCACTGAATTTCTACCTGGCCGGCAATGCTCATTAATTTGATCACCGGCTTCATCGTGTTATAGTCTGTGGTTTCTTCTGCACCGATAATGCCAAGGTCGCGGCCAATGGCTTCGGTGTAGGCCGGGTAGTTTTTTATGCGCTGCACCATTTGCGCTATGCGCGGAAAAATGCCAGGCGCAACAACGGTAGGCGCTGCCGGCACCACGGGACCCGAGGGCACACTGCCACCCGCCTTGCCTATGGGGCCTTCCCTGATCAGGTTTTTGTATTGCACACGTTGCTCTTTGGCGGTGGTAAAGGTTTCCACCTGGCCTATGAGGTAGGCAAACATGGCGGCATCGTTAGTCACGGCTGTGGCATCGGCAGCCACAAAGCCAAGCGAAACAGCAAGCGGATTAAACTTGCTCGCAAAATTGTTGAGCCAGATCACTCTGTCTCCATCGGTGGTGGGCAAATACGTGTTCTTTGACATGGTTTTGTTTTTAAGTTTTAGTTATAAAAAAATGATACAATAGATAAATATAGAAATAACGTCATCTATGTAATAGTGTATAATCAAATTTTAATACTGATCTGAAATATATGCCTAAGCGTTATATACAGAATCTAACCATGGGCAGTAATTATTGACCGGAGTGTTTAGGGGTGAGCATCGCCAATAAGGAAGGGAGGATACATAACACTGGCAATGTGTGCAGGCCCTAATAGGAATAACCCTAAAAGAGCTAAAAGCAAGTATAAATGCGGCTATATGGCTGTGGTTGGTAATGCTATGGGTTTTAATGATGCCGTTTCAGTATTCAAACGTGATGGCTGAGCGTGATAAAATGAATGCAGCGGCTTGACGCATGTTGCGTGCCCTTTGTGATTTTGTTTCGCACCGCTCATTTTTAGAGCTTGGTTTTTCATCAGCAGGCTTTCATCCTCATTTTTTTATCCTGCTACATGTTGTTTGCAAGTGCCCAATGCCAACAAAGGATAGCCCACCACCACCGTGAGCCTGGTGCTATACATAACAACCATTGTATTGCCAGGAAGTAACTCTCAGGGCCCCCCGTGGTATAAAAAATATGGTTATTGTGCCAAAACAGCCTCCATAGTGGCTTTTATTGACTTCAGTAGTCATTTTGGGCTTCCCCAAAATCAATATGGGGTGCCCTATAATGAAAACAGGGCTCCCTAAAATGAATGTGGGTACCCCAAAAATGAAAATGGGGTCTGCTAAAATGATTTCAGGCATCCCCAAAATGAATATGGGGATCCCCAACATGATTCAAGAAGGCGCAGCAATGATTTTGGGCATCCCTATTTTAATTATTTGGCTCCCCAAAATGAAAATGGGCACCCCTGAAATGATTTTTCAATTGCGGGCTGACTAAAAAGGTCAGTCCCCAATGAATCAACAACAACTCAAACCAATCCCGCAAAACCCATAAAGGCCATCGATAAAATACTCGCAGTGATCAAGGCTGCAGGAATGCCTTGCATATACTCTGGAAGATCTGCGGTGTCAAGTTGCTCACGCAAGCTGGAGAATAATGCAATGGCCAGCGTGAAGCCACCGAGTTGCCAATCGCAAACACTACACTTTGAAAGAGGTTGTAATTATTTAATCCCATGTGCTCAAGATACTGTGCTTCTGCACTCATACCGATGACTTTATTTTCGATCTTTTCCTTACGGGATACTTTTCCAGCATGTGCAAACTGGTGCGCAAGATCTGCCCCATGGATTTGCAGTTAAGAAATACGTCATCCTGATACAATTCTGCCAACTCTGATTTCAATTGTAGAATATTTTCAGGCGTGGATAAGGTATCAGCCGCCATGGTACTTGTAAGAGAAGTAAGTTGACCATAAGAAGTCAACACTCTATTGCGCAAACGCATGCGTTCTTCCCGTTGATATTGAAGTTCCAATACAGGCGACATGCTTTTGAAGCCGAGATTGATAATCGGATTATTCTCCTTGAAGTATTGTGGCATATAAATGCGACTGCTTCCCTCGTAAGCTTCCTGGTCAAAGTCAATTGCTCTTAACCGGAAGTGTAGTTCATCAAAATCAGGAATCATTTCCACAACAAAATTATCCCTGCGCATATCACCCAATATTTGAACAAGACTGCGCTCGTTGAATTTTACAAATTCTTTAGAAATGCGAAGGGGATTGAAATCGTGGTTCTCCACTAAATAGTGACGAATAAACGTATCGCCCGGAATACCTTGAATATGTTCTTCAATAAATGTATCTCCCTTGGTGAGGTAATTAATTTTATTGGGCGATAGAAGATGCTCCAGTTCCATTCCATAGACACGCGAAGCATCGGCTTGCTTGATATAGAAATAATCAAACAGATCGTTGAGTTTGTTTACGATGCGAACACGGATGGGGTGCGTGTTGGCATAAAGACAGTAATCCACGCGATCGATATACAAGTGATCGATCACAGAAAGATCTCCTCCTACTTTTAACTGCGCATAAATCTTTCGAAGATCCTCATGAATATACTGCCGATCGGATTCAGAATAGATGAGTGTTTCCCAGAGTGTATCTGTCCCCTTCTTATCAAAGAGTGTAAGAGAACTATTAAACCGTAATAAATCGTGGTAGCCAATCGGTACATCGATTTCGCGGTTAGTAGCGATCAGGTAATTTCTTAACTGATCGCTAACCGGAAATATGGGCTTTTTGAACCGAATGTCTCCCATGATTTTTTATCATTGAAACTCAGGTTTAATTAAGGCAATCCAGTCTTCTACACGTTTTGCGGTAAGATCTTTTTGATTGTCTTCATCAATAGCTAATCCTAAAAACTTTCCATCCACCACACCTTTCGATGCTTCGAAGTTGTAGCCATCGGTTGGCCAGGCGCCAACAAACGTTGCTCCTTTGTCCTTGATGCGATCGTGGATGATCCCTATCGCATCCAGGAATGTGTCAGGATAGCCATCGGCATCGCCTACTCCCACATAGGTAACTTTTTTGCCGGCATAATCTACATCAGCAAGTTCATCAATGTAAGAATCCCAGTCTTCCTGCAACTGGCCAATTTCCCAGGTGGGGCATGCTAAAATCAAATAAGGATAAGGCTGCATATCATCGGCTGATGATGAGTTTACATTGTGTAAAGCAGCCACTTCCTCCCCTCCCAGTATTTCCTGAATCTGTGTTACTACACGCTCCGTGTTTCCTTCCGTAGAGCCGTAAAAGATTCCAATTTTTGCCATAGTTATTTGAGTTTTAAATTGTTGTTCGACTTAAGTTATGTTCGTTATTCTTGTTTAAAAATCTTCATGTTGGTTATCCAACTCTCCCCGTTTAGGATGATACTGCATGAACACCTCAGAGCGCATTAAAATATCCACATATTGAGCACGCTTATAAGAGAATGGATCAATCATGTTTTCCTTCGAAAGCTTCCCTTTAAAGTCGGCAACAGAGGTATACTTCTTTTTCTCCATCCACTTCTCCATGTCGATGAGCATACTTTCGATATAATTGATACCACGCTTATAAATGGTGCTCACCACTTGAACCGCATCGGCTCCAGCTAATAGCATCTTGATCACATCCTGTCCGGTAAAAATACCGGTGTTGCTGATGATGGTTGCGTCAATCTTACCATGTAACAATCCGGCATATCGTAAGGCAAGTCTATTGTCATTCTCACTGCTGAAGTTATAAGGGTAATGATGATTTTCTTTTTCAACATCGATGTCGGGTTGGAATAACCTGTTGAACAGAACAAAACCAGCAGCACCTGCTTTATCCATTTTTGAAATCACCGATAACGTATTGGTGTAATACGGACTCAGCTTCACAATCACCGGAATACGAATAGCCTGGTGAACACTTTGCAAGATTTCAATCTGGCTATTAACGATGGCAGCTCCATCCGATTCAAAATCTATCTCACTGGCATAGAAGTTCAATTCCAATGCATCGATTCCCGTCTCAGCCATCTTCTGTGCATACTCTAACCAGGTGTCGTGATATACGCAATTAAGACTTCCAATCAATGGAATGGATACGGCATTGCGTGCCTGGCGCAGTCTTAATAAATGCTCTGCCGGGCCACCGTGTTTCAAGGCAGGAAAGAATGAGTCATGTTCAGCATCCCAATTGCTGAACGCCTCCTGAGATTGCTCCATCTCTAATGACTCCAGTTGAATTTGCTCTTCAAACAAAGACTTATAGACAATGGCACCGGCTCCGGCTTTCTCTAACTTAACGAGGTTATCTAAATCGGTAACGAGGTTACTGGCTCCAACCACAATCGGATTTTTAAGTGTTAACCCGCAGTATTTAGTTTTTAAATCAACCATGATAATTCGTGTTTAGAGTTTTTAAATTTCCGATAAGTGTTTGATGTCTTTAAATCGTTGCTCGTTATCCTTGATGGCAAGCTCAGTTAAGCGCGCTGCTTCAACCGGACTGGATAACGTAAGCGTCTTGTAGCGGATCTCTTCTTCCAGATAATCTTTGAATGCCACTTGTTCTGTTTCGGGAACATCCCATGTAAATGGATTTTTTCCTTCGGCACGTAAGTCCGGGTTGAAGCGATACATTGGCCAGTAGCCAGACTTAACCGCCTTCTCAGATTGCTTTTTCGCTTGCTGCATATTATAACCATGCGCAATGCAAGGAGAATAAGCGATGATCAGCGAAGGACCATTGTGTTTCTCTGCTTCCACAAAAGCAAGAGCAGTTTTTTCACGATCCATACCCATGTTCACTACGGCTACGTACGCATTTCCATACGAAGTCATCATCAGACCCAGATTTTTCTTGCCTAACTTTTTACCGTCAGAGGCAAACTTGGCAACCGCGCCACGAGGTGTTGATTTCGAAGCTTGTCCACCTGTATTGGAATACACTTCTGTATCCACCACCAGTATGTTTACATTCTTATTGGAAGCCATCACATGATCCAGTCCACTGAAGCCGATGTCATAAGCCCAGCCATCGCCACCAATGATCCATATACTCTTGTCAACAAAGTAATCCTGAAGCTCAATCACCTTATCCAGCAGCAGGCGGATTTCTTTATTGCCAGAACTTCTTAATTTTTCTTCCGCTAAAAATGCTTTAATCGCATCAGCATGATCCTTTGCTTCACGCGTTACCGCATCGAAAAGAATCAATCCTTTTTCAAGCGCATGACGGAGCACGGCATTGCTAAGAAGCGGAACCAGGGCATGCACGTTTGTCTTCAGTTGCTTGCGATTGGAATCAACGGCCATGCGCATACCAAAACCAAATTCTGCGTTGTCTTCAAACAATGAGTTTGCCCATGCCGGACCTTTCCCGTTTTTGTCTTTGGTATAAGGAGTGCTTGGGAAAGTGCCTCCGTAAATCGAAGTACAACCCGTAGCGTTGGCAATGAGCATGCGATCGCCATACATCTGGGTAACCATGTGTATGTAAGGCACCTCACCACAACCAGAACAGCTTGGAGGATATTCAATGTAAGGTTCGGATACGTTCGCATCTTTTACAAAATCAAGTTTCTCAATCCATGCGGCAGGATTACCGGGCACGCCACGATATTCCAGTTTCTTGGTACCCGTAGGCACTGCACCATTTAATGGCATACGGGATACAGGAATGCTATCCCCTTTCAGACGAAGAATCGGATCGATTACTTTGTCTGCCCACTCTCCGGAGTTTTCAGGAACTACATGAGTGATTTCGGCATACTTCTCAGATTCGGTAGGGATTGGTACTTCTATAATGGAATCGCAAGTGACATCAATTGCTTTCCAGTTCATCTCAATAATTTCTTTTCCCTTACGGGCGAATTGTTTTTCTATATATTTTTTGATGAGGGCAATAGCTTCCTGCTCAGGCACCACACCAGAAACTTTGAAGAAAGCCGTTTGCATCACCGAATTAATACGACCACCTAAACCTACACTCTTGGCAATTTTGGAAGCATCAATAGCATACACCTTAATCTTCTTCTTCCAGATCGTTTCCTGCATGTCGCGGGTAAACAACCGGAAAATATTTTCAGGCTTCTGACTGCTGTTGATCAGGAATGTTCCGCCTGGTGTGATTCCTTCCAGAATATCATATTGACCAATGTATTGCGACCGGTGCAAAGCGACAAAATCAACTTTATCTAACAGGTATTCAGATTGGATAGGCTGCTTGCCAAAACGCAGGTGCGAAACGGTATATCCACCTGACTTATTAGAGTCATACTGGAAATATCCTTGTACAAACAAATCGGTACTTTCACCAATGATCTTGATCGAATTTTTATTCGCACTCACTGTTCCATCTGATCCGTAACCCCAGAACTTGCAACGTACTATACCTTCCTGCTCCGTATCAATTTCTTCATGTACAGGAATGGATAACTTAGTAACATCATCATTGATACCCACGGTGAAACCATGCCATCCTTTGTTATCAAGATGGTCAAATACGGCTTTCACCATAGAAGAAGTAAATTCTTTTGAAGACAATCCATAACGACCACCGATGATATGAATGTCAGGACGTGAACGTAAAGCCACTACCACATCTAAAAAGAGAGGTTCGCCCAGAGCACCTGGTTCTTTCGTGCGATCCAGTACGGCAATTTTCTTAACTGTTTCAGAAATTACTGAAAGGAAATCCTCCAAAGCAAATGGTCTGTATAACCTCACCTTCACGGCTCCTACCTTCTCCCCTTTCTTCGTCAGGTAATTGATCGTCTCTTCAATGGTTTCTGTGGATGAGCCCATTGAAATAATAATCCTGGTGGCTTTTGGATCACCTACATATTCATACAGTTTATAATTGCGCCCCGTCTTCTTTTCAAACGCTTCCATGTACTTCTTCACAATGCCAGGACATGCGTCATAATATTTATTCACAGTCTCCCTACCCTGGAAATACACATCCGGATTTTGCGCGCCTACTTTACAAACAGGTGATTCTGGTCTTAAGGCCAGATTGCGAAACCCTTCTACATACTTCATATCCAGCATAGACTTGATCTCATCATAGCTTATAGGTACTATCTTTTGTATCGTGTGTGAGGTGCGGAACCCATCAAAGAAATGCAGGAAAGGAATCCGTGATTCAAGGGTGGATAAGTGCGATATCACGGCCATGTCCTGAGCCTCTTGCACGTTGCTTGAGCATAACATAGCAAAGCCGGTTCCTCGTGTTGCCATCACATCAGAGTGATCTCCAAAAATGGACAACGCCTGGCAAGCCAATGACCGTGCTGACACGTGAAAGACTGTTGGAATCATTTCACCAGCCACTTTGAACATGATGGGCACCATCAGCATTAAACCTTGAGATGCGGTGAATGTAGTGGCCATAGCGCCACCAGAAAGAGCTCCATGAATTGCACCTGCTGCACCGGCTTCGGATTGCATCTGCACAACATCTACCTTTTCACCAAAAATATTCTTTCGTCCTTCCGCAGACCATGCATCCGCTTTCTCTCCCATATCGGAAGAAGGTGTAATGGGGTAAATGGCAGCAACTTCGCTGAATCCATAGGCAATATTGGCAACCGCAGAGTTGCCATCTGTATTGATATAGGGAGTTTTTGTTTTCATCTGACCTTAATTTTATGAACGAAAATTAGGTCAATTAGCCCCCATGCGTACTGTCAGTAATCAGTCCAATTTATGATTTATGTCAGGTAAACATTCGGCATGGTTTTGTATAGCCAAAACGATCAAAAAACGCATACGCTAACGCTAATAAGATCATCCATTGATCATTGAAAATAAAAAGCCTCCGAAATTATCAGAGGCTTTTCCAATGGTGATAAAATAAATGAGTGAAGTCAGATAAGTTTTGCCTGATCGGGATCCCAATTGATAATCTTCTTTTCAAAATAACTTTTGTTAGTAGCCAACGCAGGTCCTGCTGCCTGCATACCAAACAAAGCATCTTCTCTGATCGGGGCATTTTCGCGAATGCCTTTATAGAAATTAATATGATGATCAAGGTTAGCACTATAACCCTTTGGCGCTTTAAATTCCATATCGGATTCACTAATTCTCGGCTTGGCAGTTGTGTATTTTGCTTTGTACCATTTCTCGTATTCCTTTTGTTGTGTTTCGCTAAATGTATTGTAAGAATCCCAGCCACCATAGCCAGGGTCATTATTGATTTTATGGCGCACAACCTTTACATCATTCCATCCCATGATAATTACACCGTCTGTTCCGATTAGTCGCAAGCCTTCGCCATTCTCACTTCCATCCACAAAATTCACACGCATCTGAAGATTGAAAGCAGCATGTTTATCCGTTTGAGGATAATCATAAATGCCCATGATCACATCCGGCACATCTCGTCCATCTTTCCAATAACGAAGGCCACCGGTAGCTAAAATTCTATTGGGACCTTTTGAACTGGTGACAGCATGTAAGGCAGAGAAAAGATGAACAAACAAATCACCGGCTACACCGGTTCCGTAATCCTGATAATTGCGCCACCTGAAAAAACGAACTGGATCATAAGCTCTCTTTGGCGCATCGCCTTGAAAGTTTTCCCAATCGACTGTATTGGCATTGGCATCGGTAGGTATCGAATATTGCCAGGCTCCATTGGCGCTGTGGCGATCCATCCAGGTTTCCACCACCATAAGATCACCGATTACTTTCGATTCAAATAACTCACGTGTTTTATCTGTCACAATAGAACTTACGCGCTGACTTCCTACCTGAAATACTTTCCCTGTCTTCTTTTGCGTTTCAATGACCGCTGCTCCTTCTTCTAATTGATGGACCATCGGCTTCTCACAATACACGTGCTTGCCTTTATTCATTGCTTCGATGGAGATGCGATCGTGCCAATGATCAGAGGTAGCAATGATCACCGCATCAATATCTTTGCGATCAAGAATTTCTTTATAGTTTTTGGTAACAAATAAATCTTTGCCATACACTTCTTTCGCACGCTCTAATCTTCCAGAATAAAGGTCACATACGGCCACCAACTTTACACCGGGAACCTGCACAGTCCATAAGGCATTATTAAAACCCATGATTCCCATGCCGATGATGCCGATGTTTACCTGATCATTAGAACCATAGCTTTTCTTTTCATAAAAAGGAGATTCTAAAAACTGAACCTCATGCGATGAAGCTACTAAAGCAGGTGCCACCGAAGTGGCCAATGCAGTACCTGCAATTTTCCTGATGAAATTCCTGCGGGATGATCTTTCCTTGGTCATATACAACTTTTAAATATTAAATTTGAAGCAAAACAATATGTGTTTTTAAAGATAAATTCTTTTTAGAAGAATCATTATTTTCTGTTCCTATTTTTAAAATAAGTTTACTCCATGATTAGAATTATTGCGCTAGCTGCATTTCTGACACTCTTATTCTCGTGTGAAAGCGTGGAGCAGAAAGAGAAGCGTTTAGCAGAACAATATTGTGCAAGTTGTCACGTGTTTCCTGAGCCCAATCTTTTGCCCAAAGCGATATGGAAAAATAATGTGCTACCCAACATGGCATTTCGTATGGGGCTTATTGATTTAATGGATGGTCAGAAATACATTCCCAGAGAAGATCTGTTAACGGTTGCCAGCACCTTACCCGAACGCCCCATGGTAAGTGAAGAAGAGTGGAGAGCTATCGTAAACTATTTTGAAAAAATGCTCCCGATGAACTTCCGATCATTGACACCCGCAGTATTGAAAAGTTAACGCGCTTTGAAACATCCAGATACAAAAACAGCAATGAATCTTTGCCTCTCATCACCCTCATCAAGGCCGATACACTTAACAAAAAAATTATTATTGGAACACGAAACGGAGCATTAAATATTCTGATTGATAACTTTGAACTCGAAAGTACACATCAATTAACCAGTCCCGCTTCTCACATAGTCATTGAAAAAAATGATGAGTTAACCATGTCTTTGATGGGAATCATGGACCCCAATGACAGACCTTTCGGCAGTATAGTAACCGCAAATCAAGACGGCTCCTTAAAGCAAATTTTAATAGACTCTCTCAAGCGTCCGGTTTACTTTGAAAAAGCAGATCTGAATTCAGATGGTCTTGAAGATTTTGTAATCTGCGCTTTTGGTAATTATACTGGTGGACTTTTGGTCTATGAGAATAAAGGCACCTCCAAATTTATCAAACACACTATTTCCAATTTACCAGGATCGCGCAAAACAGTATTAAAGGATATTAACAACGATGGAAGATTAGATATCTTATCTTTACTGACCCAAGGTGACGAACAGATTACACTGTTCATCAATGAAGGCAACTTCAACTTTAAGCAGAAGACGCTCCTGAGGTTCCCTCCTGTATATGGTTCAAGTTATTTTCAGATTATAGATCTTAATCAAGATGGTCGATTTGATATACTGTATACCAATGGAGACAATTCGGATTATTCATTAATTCTTAAACCCTATCATGGTGTTAGAATCTTTACACAAGACGCCCATGGTAATTTTAATGAGTCCTGGTTTTATCAAATGCATGGTGCGTCTCAAGCTATTGCTTTCGACTATGATCAAGATGGTGACTTAGACATCGCTGCGATTTCTTTTTTTTCAGACTATGAAAATCATCCCGATGAAGGGTTCCTTTATTTTGAGAATACGAATCAGAAATTCAAGCCTTATAAATTAGCTGATGGTGCATCCGGAAGATGGCTTGTGATGGAGGTTGCTGATGTGGAGGGAGACGGGGACAAAGATATTCTTCTTGGCGCCCTTAATTTTAAGAGTAGAGTGCCCGATTCATTATTTCAGCAATGGAATAATAATCAGACATCGCTCTTAATTCTTAAGAACACAACCCACTGATTCATCAAAAATCAATAAGTAAATTCGCTCACATTTGCTTATTGAAACACCCGAACATAATCCACCACCATACGCTGTGGTAAAACCGTAGTGCCGTCAGGAATGCCTGGCCAATTGCCACCTACGGCAACATTGAAAATAAAAAAGAATTTTGCCTGAAACTCACTGAGTTCGGAAGGGCTGATATCAATAACATGGTATTGTACATCATCCAGATACCATCTGATGAATTTGTCATCCCATACCAGGGAAAAAACATGAAACTCGTGAGCAAAGATTTTTCCATTCGTTAATGTTTTGTTGCCTCCATAGGAAGCATAACTTCCGGCATTATCCCAATGCACCGTTCCATAAATTTTGTCATTTTTTCCTGCAGCATTGCCGCCAACTAATTCCATGATATCAATTTCACCACACTTGGGCCATCCCACCCCAACGTCATTAAAATTAGATCCAAGCATCCACAGCGCAGGCCATATACCTTGCCCTTTAGGGAGAATGGCCCTAATATCAACACGACCATACTTAAACTCTTTTTTTCCTTTCGTAATAATTCTTGATGACGTGTAATTAACTCCACTGCCAGCTTCTTTTTTTGCTTTAATAACTAAATAGCCATCCTGTACTGAAGTATTTTCTGCTTTATAAAACTGTAGCTCATTATTACCCCAGCCACCTACTCCGTTTCCAGTTTCGTGTGTCCAGTTGACCGGGTTAAGTTCGTTGCCTGAAAACTCGTCCTGCCACACTAAAGTCATGTTGGGATAAGTTAATGGAGTGGAAAATCCTACATCCGAGATAACGGGTTCCTTTACATCGACAGACACTATTAACTCTTTATTTATAAAAAGATTATCCGATGAATAAGCGACAACCGTTACAGTGAATGTATTCGTATTCAAGTAAGTGTGTTTAGCAGAGCCATCGATGGATTCAAATAACGGATCAGCGATGCTTTCGCCAAAAAAATAATTATACTTTACCGCATTATCTGCTTTTGCTACAAAGGTTACGAGACCAGATCCATCAGTGCTAATGGTAGCATTTAGCGTTAAGTTAGAAGGAGTAATCTTGCCAGCGGGTTCGTCACTGCCGCAGCTGATGAATAATCCAACAAATAAAAAAGCAAAATATCGTTTCACATGAAATCTAAATGGGTATCAAATCTAACTACCAATTTTACTAGTAACCCTAGTGATTTACTTTACGGGAATTTCCTTTAAAATCATAAACAGTGTATTCTACAACTCCGCTCGGAATGTTAATTCTTCTTGAAGATTGTGATAGATAGCCAGAGCCATAATAGAATTCTACTTTTTGTTTGCTACCATCTGCAAAACCCAAGATTGAGTACGCATCGAGGGGGCCAGGTTCGAAAACTATTTCTCGTTTTTGAATGACTGGTGAGAATACTTTGAGGCTATCACGATTTTGGGAGGCTATGAAAAAATCATTCGATTTGCCCGATAGTTTAACAAGTGCTTTGGCATCACCATCTACAAAAAAGCCAGAATCCACTGAGCGAATAAGATCAAAGTTACCTTTACCATCTCCCTTTAAAATTAAACCAGTAAAGGAATCATAACGACCGGAAAAAACTTCATTGCCATAATCATTGCCTACCAAAATTACATCCAGCAATCCATCATCGTTCACATCGTCCACCACGATTCCATTGACAGGTGCTACCTGAACCAACAATGGAAGGCTACGTACTTCAAATTTTCCATTACCAAGGTTTTCAATGTAACTGGAGTTCATATAGTTGGCATCAAGCTCTAATGCGCCTTCGCGTTCCTCCTTGTTCAAAATATCAGTAAAGGCAGCAGAGCCATAATTTTTGTAATAACTAAACTTCCTGCGAAACTTTGGGCTTTGCGAGTTCAACTCATCCCAAAAATGAACTGGATATTCTTTCATCTCACCATCTTCCGCTTTGAAGTAGCATGTCAATAGTGCATCCACACTATTATTGCCATCAATATCCTTTGCGTAAATTTTTAGAGGTTGATCTTTTTTAACCTGATATAGATTATTCAATCCCAAATTTCCGGCAATAAAATCCATGTCTCCGTCCTGATCGAAGTCACCCGCTGCTAGGCTGTTCCACCAGCCCGAAAATTTTTCAAGCCCTGTTGAAGTAATTCTCGCAAGACCTTTGCCTGTGTTGCGAAAGACAGATATTGCCATAAACTCACCTGCCAAAATCAAATCCACTTTATTATCATTGTCAATATCAGTCCATAATGCATCGGTGATCATCCCGATATTTGGAAGTTGTGGGGCCATTTCACTCGCCACTGAACTAAACTTACCGCGATCGTTACGTAACAAAAAACTCATGGGAGGGTATGGATACTGACCAGGAACAACCCGTCCGCCTACAAACAGGTCCAAGTCACCATCGGCATCGATATCCGCAGCCCTCACACACGATTTGCTCGCTATCATTTTAGGTAATGCTGCGGTATCCAATTTAAAGTTTCCCGTTCCATCGTTTTTATACAATCTATCCTGATAATTCTTGCTGGTCGGTTCATATTCCAATCCACCAGATACAATGTACAAATCCAGATCACCATCGTTGTCGGCATCGAAAAAAAGCGAACCCAAATCTTCTTCTTCTTTAGTTACTAACTCATTCAGGCTGTTTTCTCTTCTAGTAAACTTTCCATCAGGGCCTTGAAGAAACAACCCACCATAGTAT
>JANOUH010000115.1:0-2894 GCA_031416795.1 Cytophagales bacterium
GGGCCGCGGATAATCGCTGCAGGTAAAAGTATTGCAACAACAGGTGGCCATGGTGATCCTACTAATAACTCACGAAGAGGATTGTTACCAGACCAAACTCCATCAGAAGGTATTATCAACAGTGAAGAAGATGCCAGAAAGGCGGTGCGTCAGCGCTATAAAGATGGAGCTGATTTAATAAAGATCACGGCCACCGGTGGCGTGTTGAGCATTGCCCGTGATGCCTCGGGTCCACAGTTTACCGATGATGAACTGAGAGGCATTGTAGAGACAGCGAAAGATTATGGAATGCATGTGGCCGTTCATGCCATTGGTGAGGAAGGCGCAAGACGAGCCGTGGAGGCTGGGGTGACTACTATTGAACATGGATCTTTGATGACTGAAAAATTAGCCGATTTGATGAAACAAAAAGGCACCTATCATATTGCTACCATTACTGCTGGCGAGTCTATATCTGCATTGGCTAAAATTCCCGGGTATTATCATCCATTGGTTGCACCTAAGGCACTGCAAATTGGTCCACAGGATAAAGCTGCATTTGCACTCGCGTATAAGCGTGGCGTGAAGATGGCATTTGGTACGGACGCTGGAGTATTTCCTCACGGGGAAAATGCGCGCGAGTTTGGCTACATGGTAGAGGCCGGTATGCCAGCGATGGAAACTATTCAGACGGCTACCATGACAAATGCAACAGTACTCGGCATGGCGGATAAAATTGGTTCCATTGAAGCAGGAAAATTAGCTGACCTGGTGGCAGTAAACGAAGACCCAACCAAAAATATCAAAACCATGGAGAAGGTCACTTTCGGGATGAAAGACGGTGTGGTGTACAAGAATGATTGATCAATAAAATAATTACCATGAAGTGGATATATCATATTAAGCAAAAGATGCAAGTAGCATTTTTACTAGGCATTATCATATTTGTTGTTTTTGGTAATCATGTGATGGAAAGCAGAAACGTAACGGAATTGAGTGGCTCTTTTTCTTCCGTCTATGAAGATAGGTTGCTGGTGGAAAGTTATATCTACAATTTAACCAGTCATTGATAGCAAAAAAAAATCATGTTGGATCACTGCGATTTGGTTAACAATCCATCGACTGATCTCAAGATAAACATTGACCAACATAATTCAGAAATACAAACACTCATTCACAACTCCGAAATGACAAGGCTTTCAGAAAAGGAGTCTCTCGTTTTCAATGAACTCAAGGTTAACATTGATCAGATGGCCGCCATGGAACGCGATTACATCCGTTTGCCCGAACATGAAAAGGCAGAGAAGTTATTGCAGTTGAACCAACAGTTTTTTATAGCCGCTAAAAATCTGAGTCTGCTTTCCGCGATTCAAATTGAAGAAGCAACTCATTGCCGGTTTTACCATGCTCACTCAATTTGAGATGGCCATGCTCATTACAATTGGTTTGATTATTCTGGTGTCGATATTGTCATCAACACACATTACTCCTAAGCACGTGGTTGATTCGCAATTGAATTAGGAACAGATTATTTATGAATTACGGTTTTTATGCCGAAAGCCGCAATTTTATCAGCCAAATCATCCGTTGTGAATTTAGTCGTATTATCGATCAGGAATATTTTTACTTTACGCTGACGTTCTTTTAATTTTTTTTCAAGGTTATGCAGGATGTCTTCTTTGGTAAGATTTGCGGTAATGGGTTCAACGGAAAGTGAAGTGGACCGATATCTTATCCCACCAGAAAAATGTAGCCGGATGCAATCAATTTCTTTAAAATCAAATTGGTAGCCCTTAATGATTTTGGTGTATGGATAAAATCCAATGGCGGAGGAGATGGTAAGGGTGTTATCTTCAAAGGTGAAAACCCGATCACGTAGTATGAGTACGGTAAATCCTAAAGCAATCAGTATCATAAAAATGAATATGCCTATTCCGTTGGGAATAATTAGGGCCGCAAAAGCGGCAATATGAAAAGAAGCACAGCAAAGAGCTTTAATCCAGAACAATGGATTTTTATAGGGAGTGATTACCAATTTTCGTTTTTTCATTTTTTTTTGGTCGGGTCAGTGGGGTTGAATGTTAAGATTTTCAAGTACGTGATTAATTTGAGATTTATTTTGTTTATCATGATATTGTTATTGCATTAGAAACTGTCTTTGGCAATCTCACTCTTAATCAAAGTAAAGCTATTTACCTGCACTCGATATTAATCCCTACTACACACTGAACATTCTCACCCTTTTCGTCCTTATCATTATTTTGTTCACCGTAATTTTCTAAGTACTGACTGATGGAAAAATAGCCCTTCTCGATGGTTTAATTGGCGCCTCTTTCAGGGCTGCTCTTTTCATGCTCGGCAAATTTGCGATTGGAACGCACTTCGGCAGTTATGCGGTTTCTTCCATTTATGGTGCTACAGGAACTCACCTTTTAATTCTCATCCGGGTTTATTATTCAGCTATCATATTCTATTTGGGAGCAGAATTCGCCAAAGTGTACGCCCGTACTTTTGAAAAAAAAACAGAGTGAAACAGGTATTCCTTCCAATTTGAGGAATGAGATTCGAGTATATCTGAAATAATTTGAAGTCTCAGTAGCCACAATCTGAAAGCAAATCACCATGCACCTTGAAATTAATTTTGTAAAACTCCGTTGTGATTTGCTTTCAGATTGTGTTCTTTGATAGATTGCTTACAGAAAGGAACAGCGACAGGCGTTTGTTCTTCTAGTTGTGATTTGCTTTCAGATTGTGTTCTTTGATAGATTGCTTACAGATTGACGGCATCCTGGCCGCTCCACCTTGTAGTTGTGATTTGCTTTCAGATTGTGTTCTTTGATAGATTGCTTACAGACAGCAAAGTGTCATCCACAGGCAACATAGAGTTGTGATTTGCTTTCAGATTGTGTTCTTTG
>JANOUH010000116.1:0-2055 GCA_031416795.1 Cytophagales bacterium
TGAACCTGTTTCTTATCCGTAACATCAGCAACGAGTGTGTAAACGTTAACTTTATACTTGCGTTCAACCTGTTCCTTCAAATCACTTAAATCAGATTGCTTTCGTGAGCACGTGGCAATATCAAATCCTTCTTTTGCAAATCGTTCAATGATGGCTCGCCCAATGCCTTTCGATCCACCGGTTACTACCACTAATTTGTTCATGAGAAATTATTTTATCTTTGGGCAATATAGCATTTGAAGTTAACTACATGAAGGGATTTGGACGTTACATGATTTTTTTGGGATCGCTGGTTGTCAGACGCGAAACGTTCAAAACGTATTATCACTTAACACTTGAAGAGTGTATTCAAATCGGCATTAAGTCTATTTTGTTATTTATGCTCGTCTCCACGTTTATGGGTGCTGTAACTACCTTGCAGACAGCTGCAAACCTGGTCAGTCCCTTCGTGCCAAAATTTGTGATTTCACAAGTTGTTAGGGAGATGACGGTGTTAGAGTTAGCTCCCACCATTATGGCTATCATTTATGCCGGCAAGGTCGGGTCCAGCATGTCGGGGGGGCTTGGAACGATGAGAATTACTGAACAGATCGATGCCTTGGAAGTGATGGGGATCAACTCAGCATCGTATCTGGTGTTACCAAAAATTGTTGCCTCCTTGATGATGTTTCCTCTTTTAGTAATTGTTGCGGCCGTGTGCTCCATGGTGGGCGGATACCTGGCAGGAACGCTCACCGAAATCCTCACTCCTACCGAATACATTTATGGAATCCGATATGCATTCAATGAATACTTTATCACGTTTGCATTGATCAAATCGTTTGTGTTTGCTTTCCTGATTAGTTCTATTTCATCCTTCCGGGGTTATTACACACAAGGTGGAGCACTGGAGGTTGGGATCTCAAGCACCCAAGCTGTTACTACGAGTATCATCGCTGTATTATTGGCTGATTATTTCTTAGCCTATCTTCTTTTGTAAGAACTATGATCAAGATCAAAAATATTTCGAAATCATTTGCTGATAAGATTATCCTCAACGGGATCAGTGGAGAGTTTGATAAAGGAAAGACAAACCTGATCATAGGATCCAGCGGAACAGGGAAAAGCGTTTTACTAAAATGTATTGTTGGCCTTCTTCATCCCGACACCGGAAATGTATTTTACGATTTGCGGAATTTCACTGAAGCCGATAAAGACCTGAAGGCAGAAATTCGTAGAGAAATTGGAATGCTATTTCAGGGAGGAGCCCTTTTTGATTCGAAGAATGTAGAAGAGAACGTCATGTTCCCGTTAAATATTCTTACCAAAATGCCTCAGGCAGAAAAGATTGAACGGGTAAATTTTTGTTTAAAGCGTGTTGGACTGGAAGGTGTGAATAAAAAAATGCCATCAGAAATTAGTGGTGGCATGAAAAAACGAGTGGGCATCGCCAGAGCTATTGTGAACAACCCAAATTATTTGTTTTGCGATGAGCCAAACTCGGGATTAGACCCTCAAACTTCTATCGTTATTGATGAGCTGATCATGGAGATCACCCATGAGTTTGATATCACTACTGTAATTGTTACCCATGACATGAATTCTGTTATGGGTATTGGAGAGAAGATTATGTTTCTCTACAAAGGAGACAAGTTATGGGAAGGATCCAATCTTGACATTATGAATTCGGGTGTAAAAGAACTTGATGATTTTGTTTTCACGAATAAAATCATGAAGAACCTGAAGAACGGAACTGTTTAAAAATGAGTCCGCGCGAGGCAGATCCTTCAATATACCATGGGCAATGTAATATGGAAGGTGGTGCCCTCCCCGGGTTTGGATTCAAACCAAATTTCGCCACCGCTCTGTTCAATTCCTTGTTTAGAAATAGCGAGGCCCAATCCTGAACCCGATTGTTTCGTACTGAAATAGGGAATAAATAGTTTGTTAAGCATTTCTGGCTCAATCCCCTTTCCATTGTCCTGAATGCTGACCTGGTAATAATCATCCATACGAACTAAATCAACCTGAACCAATACCTTTTCTCCATGGGCAGATTGCAATCCATTCAAAATA
>JANOUH010000117.1:0-5760 GCA_031416795.1 Cytophagales bacterium
CAAATGTTAACCCTGGCTTTAGTTTAAAATCAGGATCCTTGTGATCGGTCAACTGTTGTGTGTAGCTAATGAGAATCGAGGATTGATTGGAAAATTTATAGCGCCCTGAGATGCCAATTGCAAGCATATCATGGCTGTACAAAGAATCTATCGCATTGAAATGGCTGTAGCTTGGACTTATCTGAACCGAAATTTTATCAGATATCCGCGTAGCAATAATAAGTTCATTGAAGAATGAAAAGCGATGTATTGTTTTATCATAAATATTCTCCCTGGTATCAATAGCCCAGGTGCCAAAGTAGGTAACACTAACCGGAATGCTCCAGTCTTTTCGTTGTTTTATGATTGCATACTTAGCATTAAAATCTAAATACTGTTTATACTTGGCATACCCAAAACCCAATGAGAGATTATCAATTGGTGTATAACTAAAGTTGAACCGAATATTGGCACCCGGTGCATAAAGGCCATACAAATCTTTTACCCCATTGTTGACCAACCCGAACCTATGCTGCATATTAAATTCCAGTGTTTTGGCAGCCGGAACAAACACAGACTGTTCATCCATGAGTTGTGGGCTTTCGAAAGCCTGCTTAGCTGGCTTCTTACTCGGGTCTTCTTTTTTTTCAGGGGTCGTTTCGTTCTGGCCAAAGACCGGAGCGACACACAGGATTGCAGCAAGAACAAATAGAAAAATTCCTGTACTTGTGCTGATTGGTTTTTTATCTAAACGAATACTTTTTTTCATAATCGAAAACGATTTAATTGTCTTGTGCTCCTTGTTTAATCCATTCGAGTATCAGCGCTCTATCCTGATTTGTTGCATTATTTTTCATACTACCGGTTGTGATTTTTTCATATAAAATACTTGATTCGGGAACATCAACGTCAACGTAACCGAAGAACGTGAGACTGACGTAAGCATTTTCTGATGAAAGGTCAGGAGGAATTCCACCCTTGTTATGACACCCCGTTGTATTACATGACGTATTAAATATGGGTATGATGTTTACCGAGAATTTTACAGAGTCGGGTACATCAACCTTTTGGGGTTTTATCTCTTCATAGGTGCATGATGCCAACATTCCTGATACTGCAAGAGCTGCTAGAATGGGACGAATAAGTTCCTTCAGTTTCATTATGGCTTGGGTTTGAAGGTGAGTCGTTTATTAGTTGAACCAATCCGATTGATCGCATCGTTGTCCATAAAGTTGATATTAAAATCGTAAACAGGTTTAGTAGAGGGATTAAAAACCACGTCATCAGCGTTTCCTGTATTTAGAGCCCTGATCAACAGCACAGAGTATCCTTTGCTATTGTTTCCTTCTATTTTTCCTAATTGAACATTGGATACCGCATGAATGTCGGAATTACTTCCTGTGGGGTTTTCCAGGTAGTATCCTGGTATGCCGCTAAAACCACGCAACCTGGCAAACAGATTGTCTCGTTCCGCTTCGCCAGCAGGATAATGCACGGCACCTTCATGTTTACTTCCATCCGAAGCAAAAGCATCCAAAGCCTGACGTGTTAATCTATTAAATTGTCCGGGTTTGTTAAGCCTTATCCCAACCGGATTGGAGGTTCCGTTTCCGTCTCCGGTAACACCGTGGCAGGAGGCACATTCAAATTGAAAGATGGCTTCACCCTTAACCACATCGCCAATGAAATTCTTTTTGTTCAACAGATAGTGGCCCGGATCGATAATAGTGAACCCTGCAGGCTTTCTTTTCAGTTCCTGCTGAACACCGTTCCAATCGAATTGTGGACCACTTCGGTTATCACTCACTGCGTTTCGCACGTAGGTCTTATTTCCTGCATCCGCAATTTCGCCACTTCCATTATCGACCTTGTCAATGGCATAGCCAAGCGGCTCAGACAACGCAAGCGACCAATTCCAGATATCGCTTTTTCCAGACTCCATATTAAAAGAAAGTCTGAAGTTATCATCGCTTTGTTGCGATGTCCAGCCTACCGTTGAACCGGGTTTTTTTGGATCAGCTGGCCCATTATAAAACCAGTTTCCCTGTGAAACATGATAGCGCGTATCTTTCCAGCTGACGAGGATGTACAAGCTATCTTTGGAATAGGCTGCCTTAAGCAAAATACCGGGGTCTGCCCCAAGATTAAAATCGGCTAGCCCATTGAAAGTTCCACTCATATTAAATAAACCATCATCAACTGGTACTTTCCCTGTGATCTGATTTTGTGCTGTTATTGGAAGGTAGTCCGCTGTTTTCCAGTAACTGGATGTAATCTTGTTAGGAACAGCAGTGACATAAACAACCTCTAGGGTGGTGGTTGAATTGGGAACATCCGGCTGCGGTATTTTGACGGATTCATTTTCGTAATACGTACAACCAGTCATGATGGAGCACAGAATAATGGTAGTGAGGCGGTTCATATGAATAAAGGTTGCCATGGGTCCTATTTTGTATTAAAAAAGGGGGGCTGGCTAAGCCCCCTTTATTGAAATCAATTTCTTACATTTGTTTATACAATACGATACCTATTTGATTTTTCACAACGGCATCATTGATATTGCCGGATATAATTCCAAAATCTTTCTTAACAGCCATCAAAAACCTCCCTTCAAAACCGGAATACTTTCTGCTATTGGATGGATCAAGCCATGAGGGAACTGCTTTAAACCATAAATCTATTGGAAAAGTGAAGCCGTTGAATTTCAAATTCCCTTTTGCCACGTAACCATCACCATATTTTGCAATGGAAGTACTTTTGAATTGTGCATAGCGGTCAGTGTCCACTGTAATTTTCTGAGGTGCCGCCTCTGTAGGGACAGCGTTGTCAGCAGTAATACCAAAGGTCCCCATGATGCATCCAAGTTCAGTAAACTGAGTGAGTGGGCTAAACAAAGGGGTATCCGCTACGGTGGTCCTGTTATCTCTACCACCAGGTGCCCGTGTATTGATGCTGGCTAGATCAACCTCCACATCAATTGTACTGGCGGCAAGATTGGCAGGATCAAAATTAACGACAAACTTGCTTACCTGAGAAATAGTGCCAACAAAGTCGGCTTCGTTCCCACGGTATGGAAATTCGAATGATAAAGTGCTGTGAACTGCATCATAGATCCAGGCGCCTGTATTGGCAAACGCTGTTGTTCCATTCCAGGCGTAGTTTGCAGCCAAAGCCTCAATAGTTGCTCCGGATTGCCCAATGGAAACCAGTGTCATATCCTGGGTCACATCCACAGCGGCTACGATAACAACCGCTCCGGCTTCTGTTGTAAAGGTTAAACCATCAAGTCTTGAGGTCACGTTTTTGTTATCCGTCTTATAGACAGCATTTACAAAATAGCTACCAGCAGCAAGACCATCGAAAAAATAGTTTCCGCTTGCATCGGCAATGGTTGATTTGTCGTATGTAGTTGTTGGTGCTGAACTTTTTGCCATGTAAACTACGGCTCCTGCCGCATTGGCGGTACTTCCAGCCGGATCTTTGTAGGTAATCTTTCCTGTGATTTTTACCAAAGGAGCTGGTGCTTCTTCATCCTTAGTGCAGCTCACCACAAACATCGTTGCAATGAGAAGTGTTAAAAAGGGAATTAAAATTAATCTTGTCTTTTTCATAATGGTAATATTTTGTTGGTTGTGCAGGTTGGTCTGTTTCTCTTCCCCCCAATGCGATAGCAAAAGACCGTTGAAGGAGGAAAAAAAATTATGACGGCTGTCATGGATGATGGTGATTGTAATCAACTAATCGGGCCAATATGCGTCAAAAAATGAATTCTACTTTTAACGAGCTCTGTAACTCTCAAAATATTATGGATGAAAAATGTCACTATTTAAAGGAATATCGTATGATCGATTGTAAGTAATATTCATACCAAAGCGGGCGGGAAGAAAATTTCGTGGTGTCGATAAAATGGATGCCCGAGTTTGCCGACAGTGTTAAGCCAATGGAATCCATTTCATAAACTTCAACACGATAATTTGGGATTGTATCCGAATATGGCATCACATCAATCCGAACCAGGTGATCATCTCTTTTTAGGGTGGAGTTTGAATCCTTGAAAATCATTTTATGCAGGTACCAATGAGGGGTCATCAAACTATCTCTGGAAATAGTTTCATCCAATTCAAGTATTTCATAATACGGCCAGGAGACACCGGAGCGGTTAGTTATGGCATATTTTTGCTGAGGGATTCTGGTATTTAAAAAAACAGCTAAATCTTTGCAAAATTCATTGTTCTTGAAAGTCCTGGTTTCAAAGTAGAATTTTCTTTCGGGCACCTCTTTGGTGTGATCCGAACAAGAAAACCCGCCAGCCGTGATAATCAATATCATCAAAAACTTACCGCAATTTCTCAGGGCCCGATTATATTCATCATGTGATCTACCCAAATATAATTGGCGATTTTCCATTTTTCCAATCCTATTTTTCCATGCCTCGCAATTCGCGCTCCAGCTCTAAATCGTAGATGGCCATGTGATCAACCCAGATATAATCCTGATCGGTGTTGATTATTATTCCCACCACAAGAATTAAGTATTTAAAATTCGAGTTGCTCAGAGGATAGTTGAAAATTCTTTCTTCCGATTCCTGATAAATCAGTTTCGTGAGCGCAATCAACGGGTCTTTTGAATTGAGTATTTCTTTCTTATGCTGAAGCGCCAACTGTTCTACTACTTCTTCCTGGTAATCATCTCCGTGAGGTATCATCTTTATAATGCCATTTGGTTCTTTCAGCTTTCAAGCGCATGCGCAATGGCCCCACAACAGGCTGATGCTTCATGCTGTCCTTCTCTTTCTATCTTGCCCCATCCTTCTTTTTTTGAATAGCCAATATGCGAATCCACAAAAAGTAAAGCCGTTCCCTTTTCAGGCACGTGACTGGCAAAGGCATTATACCCGGTAATTCCGGTAAAGGGAAGCCCAGCCAATCCATCTAAGTTAAACGGACCTTTAACATCATGATTTGCAAAGGGTGTTTTTGTATTAATGACATCATCCATGCAAGAAGATTGGCCCAGTAATATTTTTTCCTCAGGTATATTATGGACTGTATACAAAAAGAAAAAAAGTGAATCAGCATAATTATCAAACTGAACGGCCCCCGGAAATACTTTTCTGATGGCAACCTCAATTGGCACGTTGTTATGCCCTTCTGTTGGTTTATGTTTTCTGTCAATGCAGGAAACATAAAATAAGATGAAAGCAATAAACGGAAATATTCGCAGGATCATGGTTAATCTATCCCTCACAGGATTCAACATTTAATGATTTGCATAACAATTGCCTGTTTATTTAAAAGCTGATACTCTATAATAAAATGAGTATCCTGTTTTTCTGGATGGCAAAATTAAAATTACTTCAATAAAAATGGATAATGAATGAGTTTCTGTCACTCCATATCATGACTTATGTCCAAATAAAAAGAAATTTAAGAAACGGAATGATTCATTCCCGTCATCATGAGCCTGCGGCTGACCGTTGTGGAATTAAGAATTTTACAAAAAGTCATAAAATTCAAGCAACTTAAGAGCGCCTTTTCATGATTTATATAAGGATTATTATGCTTCAATAAGCAGAGTGGCAAACACTGCTTTCGTGTTAAGCTCTCATTATCAGCGTGTTTCATCTTAGACGCTGACGGTCATCACTAAATTATATGATTAAGATCATATTTACGCTTGGTCAACAATCATGTGGTGGTAGTTGAAGTAGCCCTAACGTTGTATCGCATAACAGCCAATAAACCAACCGAGTTATGAAACAGAAAGCAAAAAAAATCAACA
>JANOUH010000118.1:0-15204 GCA_031416795.1 Cytophagales bacterium
GGAAATTGGTACGTCCATAGGTTGCCTGATTTGTGATGGATCAGTACCTTGTGATTAAACAGGAAGAGCCGTGTGAGGGGAGACTCTCAAGCACGGTTCCGTGAGAACCTGAGGGTGAAACTCCCTTGGGTGACTCGACTGCCAGCAGGCCTTTTTTTGACGAGATGTGTTATTAAGAATTTTGTACATTTGAGCTATGTATCGAGTGAAGGATTACATCAATATTGACAAGGAAATACTATCCGGAAATCCTGTTTTTAGAGGTACAAGAGTTCCTATTCAAACGCTGTTTGACCATTTGGAGAAGGGCATAGCACTTGATGAATTTTTAGATGATTTTCCGACTGTAACCAAAGAGCAAGCAGTTGCAGTCATAGAGATTGCAAGTAAAATTCTTACCTCCAAGAATATCGAGCAAATTTATGAGACTGCTGCTTGATGAGAATCTTCCCAAAAGATTAAAGCAAGACCTTAACGAGCATGAGATTTATACAGCAGCCGATAAAGGTTGGACGGGTATTTCCAATGGCAAACTATTGACATTGCTGATAGAGAATAAGTTTGACGCCCTGTTAACATTTGACAAAAATTTACAGTATCAACAGAACTTCTTAAAGTACACAATTTCAGTTAGTGTCTTAAATGCCCCTGATAATAGTTACATGACCTTGAAGGGGATGGTTTCAAAAATAAAAGCTGTTTTGACTGGTGAAATGAGACCAGGGCCGACTGAGATCAGATTTTAAAGGTCAATCGTCCATTCCAATGAAATTATTCATTATGATCAAGAAGCTAGAGAATGTTTAAATCAATATTTATAAATTGTACTTTGTTAAAAAGGAGCCTCCAGCCATCACGAATTAATTCAAAGCCATGCAAAAATTAATCCTTTACCTCACCATTTTCATTTTCCAAATAACCTTTTCAAGTGCGCAAGAGATGAATGCAAAGAAATCAATAGACAAAGTAATTTTTGTTGGTGGTGCGGGTTTTAATAAAACCTTTATCAAGTATGTGGCGGAGCTGACCAATAAACCTAATCCGAAGGTTTGTTATATTCCCACAGCAACAGGAGATAGTCCAACCACAATACTGAACTGGTATGCCAACTGCGAAGATTTGCCTCTTCGGCCGTATGTGTTGCGCACGTTTATTAATTCCAATACCACTCCAAAGTCATTTGAAGAAGTCATCATGAGCATGGATGCCATCATTGTAGGCGGTGGCAACACACTAAACATGATGGCCATCTGGAAAGCCCAGAGCATCGATGTTGCTTTGAAGAAAGCGTATGATAGTGGAATCATTTTATCTGGAGGCAGTGCAGGTTCTTTATGCTGGTTTACTGCCGGTTCTACGGACTCACGTCCAAAAGAATTAACGATTGTTGAAGGCTTGAATTTTTTAAATTATAGTCACTCGCCTCATTATCTAAAAGAATTAGCCAGACGACCATTATATCACGAGTTGATTTTAGGCGGCAAGCTGAAGGCAGGTTATGCCTGTGATGATCTGGCCGGACTTTTATTTGTCAATGGTGAAGTAAAAAAATCCGTGGCACTGGATTCTGAAAACAAGAATTATTTTGTGTCGGTGAAGGATGGGAAAATACATGAGCAAGTATTGCCGACCGAGGTTATTAAATAAATGGATCTATTTTTTCGTTTCACCAGCGATGGGCTTTTCAGCTGGCGCCACTCCCAAATCAATAACTAATGCAGGATTTTCGTTACGAATGGAATCAACAGCCTGCTGAGTAACTTTTGTTTGCCACACATATATTCTTTTTATGCTACTTTGTTTAGCCAATATTTTTAGTCCGGCATCACTTACTTCTGTGGCATGGAGATTTATAGATTCCAGGTGTTCAAAATTTCCAAGTTGAGCAACGCCCGCATCGGTGATCGTATTATTGTCCAGGGTCAGTCTTGTAAGATTGTTGAACTGCGCTAATGTATTGATCCAACTATCCTGTAAACCGGTCCTTCCCAGATCGAGCCATGTGATTTGTTCTTTGATGACTAATAAGGCCTCGATCTTTTCAAGAGTTAAACTATCCTTGGCAACCACTTCCAGAAAGTTATTATCCACGGCAAGTGTTTGTATTTTAAATCCTAGAGCACGTAGCGTTTCTAATGCTTCATCGGTAGCAGCGGATACTTTTTCTTTTTCAGTAAAAGGTTTCTTTTTGGTGGCCAACGAATACCCATGTTGAATCAGCAGCTGAATTTCTTCAGGAATATTTTCATCAGTGATGGTAAGATCGAATGACATTCCACTGGAGATCCAATAGTTGAGTAATGCTATTTCCGTGTATGACATGTGAGTTCCCTTTGGGGGCATAAATTTTTTGCTTGCGGGATCAAGACAGACGCGATTGAAGAGTTCGCTATTTTGGGCAGAGCCTTTTTCAAGTACGGCACCATTTTCACCGCCTTTCAATAACCCTTCTCGTGTGGTTAATATGAGTCCCCCTTTCATTTTACTTTCATTATGACAGGAAGCGCATTTTTTATTTAAAACAGGTTGAATGAGGTGTGTATACAGTAATGTTGAATCAGGATCAGCAGGGAAAGCCAGTTGATCGGCTGAATTATTTTCTTCACTAAATAGAGTTTGTATAAAGGAGGGAGCATGAGTAAAAAGATATTGATCGCCATGCGTAAGGTTTCCACCGAGATGACCGGTGATGGAAATCAAAACAAATAATAAGGCCATTACCAATCCAACATTTCTTTTGTTATTAATCGCACGTTGTTTCAAATCCTCTGGTAAAAGCCATGGAGCATCTTCTTTCTTATGCTCCTTTTTCAATGTGAGACTGCCGATCCATACCCAACTGGCAATGGCAATAACGGCAACCGATATGCCCATCCATTGATGCCAGGCTAACGTACTTTCCTCATATCCCCCTTCGGTCGATAATATCCACCCCAATACAGCAGCAGCCACAGAACTTATTCCTCCTAATAAAAGAATGATAGGCAACGCCCGGAGTAGAAAAGCATAGTTTTTAAAATAGGAAAGCGCGAAGAGGATTCCCGCCAGCAATAAGAAGCCAATGGGCAGGTGCACAGCAAGAGGATGGAAACGACCGAAAAATAACGCTGCATCGGCTTGCAAGAGAATACTCATAGTAGGTGAATTGTATCGATCAAGTTAACATTTAAATTGTAATATTTACCTAAGGGCGTTACATTGACACTCCCTTATCACCAATCAAAGTTTTATGAGCTTGTCCCCTCCAACATTCAAATTCATTTTTTTATTACTTGCGATATCCCTTTTGTTTACTGCCTGCGAAAAAGATGCTAGTAAGACTAATGAGGGTAACACTGAAAGTTCCTTTCTATGGGTAGATGAAACAAAAAAATATTTGCCTGTTACAGCGGAGTGGACTAATCGAGTTGAAGTGGCCGACATCAATGGCGATAACCGGCTCGATTTATTATTTGCCAATGGTGGTGATTATTCTGAACCGGGTGCGCTGGAATCAAGTCGCCTATTTATTAATCAAGGTCCGGACTCCATGTTTCGTGAAGTGACCAATGAGATATTTGGTCAGGATAAATTTTATGCTCGTGTAATTAAAGTTCGTGATCTCAATCAGGATCAGATTCCCGATATGCTGATTGGTGCAACGTTTCAAACCCAAAGCGAACTATACATAGGTATTGGAAAAGGCGTATTTAAAAAAGTGACATCCACACAATTACCAAACTCTGTAGCAAGCATCGGTGATTTAGAATTTGGCGATGTTGATGACGATGGTGACCTGGATATTGTGCTTGCCGATTGGGGTCCTGGCTCCAATATGGAAAATGGGGGAGGACGCACCCGCTTATGGCTTAATAATGGTAAGGGTTTCTTTACGGATGTAACGATGACCCAAATGCCTGATATGCCCATTCAGTTTTCTTGGGATGTAGAGTTTATTGATTTCGATAATGACTATGATCTGGACATCGCGGTGTCTTGTAAGCGCTGCGGCACCAGCAGACTATTCGTCAATGATGGGAAAGGTAATTTTAAAAATAAACGCTTGCTGCCTGCCTATACCAATAATTATGAATTTGAAGTGATGGATGTCAACAAGGATGGATTTCTGGACTTGGTTACGGTCAACGATGGTGAGATCGTAAATCAACAATCATGGATGCGCAGAGAACATATTTTTCTGAATGATAGTGCAAAAGAATTTATTGATGCTACGCCCACACATTGGCCCAATAGTGAGAATATTGGTGAAGATGACAACAACATTGTTTTTCTGGATTTTGATTCGGATGGTGATCCGGATTTTTTACTGAGCTCGCTCACAGGAGAAGATCGTTTGTTAATTAATGACGGCACTGGAAAATTTAACATGCAACAACCAGTCCTAAGTGGCGATCCAACACCACACACCCTTTCGATGGTTCTTGGTGATATTAACAATGATAAAAAAATGGATATTATCATGGGGCAGGGGGAGGGACAGGGAATTATTGAAGAGCGAATTTTTATAGGCACTCAGATAAAGACCGATGAAGCAGCTCCCATCATTTCACATTATCGTCTTGAAGAATCATCGCTTGGTACATTTACAATCATGGCTCGCATTCACGATAACAAAAGTCCCAATATGCCGCAGGATTGGGAGTCTGTCGTGTTGCTTGTTAATGATCAAACTATTCGCTTAAACTGGTATGGAGAAAATTTATGGAAGGCAACAGTTCAAAGTAAAATGAAAAGTGATCGTTGGCAGATCTGTGCTACGGATTATGCAGGCAACAAGAATTGCCTGACCATAGTACCAAAGTGAAAATAAAATCTAACTGAGAATACCCTTCACTACTGAACCATGAACATCGGTCAGCCTGAATCTTCTCCCTTGATATTTATACGTTAACCTTTCATGATCAAGGCCCATCAGGTGAAGTAGTGTGGCATTGAGGTCATGCACATGCACCGGATTTTCGGTAACATGATATCCAAAGTCATCAGTTTTACCATAGGTTAATCCTTTCTTAACTCCTGCACCAGCGAGTAGCATCGTGTACGCATCAGGGTGATGATCACGACCAAAATTATCTGCAGTAAGTTCACCCTGAGAAAAACTGGTGCGGCCAAATTCTCCGCCCCAGATTACTAAAGTATCTTCCAGCAAGCCTCGTTGCTTGAGATCCATGATCAATGCAGCACTTGCCTGATCGGTTTCTTTGGCACGTTTGGTAATCTGCTTGGGCAAGTTGTCATGATGATCCCAGCCACCGTGATAGACTTGAATAAATTTTACACCACGTTCGGCTAGCCTTCGCGCAAGCAGGCAATTACTGGCAAAAGTGCCCGGCTTTTTACTGTCGGGCCCGTATTCTTTGTAGACATAATCAGGCTCACCTTCTGTATTGACTGCTTCTGGCACGGAAGTCTGCATGCGGAATGCCATTTCGTATTGAGCCATCTTTGCGTTAATGCTTGGATCATCCCAAAACTCATGCGCGCCTGATTGCATTTTTTGTAAGTAATTGAGTTGTTCTCTCCGGGCTTCTTCAGTAACACCTGGAGGATTTGTTAAATAAAGTACCGGATCTTTGCCTCCGCGAAAGCGTACACCCTGATGTTCAGCCGGTAAAAATGCGCTAGAGTACAATCCAGCAAAACCTCCTTCGAGGCCTGTAGTATTCAATACAATATAGGCGGGGAGATTTTCATTATCAGAACCTAACCCATAGCTGATCCATGATCCGAAAGAAGGACGGCCGGGAAGTTCTGAACCTGTTTGTGTAAACATCTTAGCGGGTTCATGCTGAACGGATTCCGTATGCATGGATTGTACTTTGCATAACTCATCTGTGATCTTCGACAAGTGAGGCATCAGATCACTCATCCACATGCCACTATTGTTGTGTTGTTTGAAGTTATAACGTGTGCCAACGAGCGGTAATGAATTTTGCGATGCTGCTGTTCCGGTGATACGATCTCCTAAAACACTGGAAGGCAAATCCTGTCCATTCATTTTGATAAGCAATGGCTTGTAGTCGAATAAATCCAACTGTGAAGGAGCGCCAGCCATGTATAAATAAATAATCCGCTTTGCCTTAGGAACAAAGTGAGGACCGTTGTTGAACGAATTTCCTAATGCAAATAATGAAGTTGGATTCAGCAGCGAGGCTAACGATACAGCACCAAGTCCCAGTGAGGTTTTAGTTAAAAATTCTCTGCGCGTTAATGGTGTGTGATGGTGATCGTGTCCCATAATTATCGTTTCATATAGGTTTCGTCATAATTAAAAATAGTATTTGCCACGATGGTGAGTGCAGCGGCCTTCGTTTTATCCAGGTGTATGTCGCGTGGAAGATCTCCTACCGAAAGTAGGGAATCAGCCAGGTTCGGGTTTTTCTGGAAATGATTGAAGGCACTTTGATAATGTTCTTTTAAGGTAGTCAACAATTGTTGATCAGGCGTAACCCCTGTCGACAAACGAAATCCCAATGTTATCTGATCATCAAGTTCACTTTTCTCTTTCAGCATTCTTTCTGATAAATAGCGTGAGGCTTCTACAAATTGTGGATCGTTGAGTAAGTTAAGCGCTTGAAGTGGGGTGTTCGTATTCACTCTTCGTGTGATGCAGATCTCACGATTGCCAGCATCGAAATTTGTCAAAAACGGTGCAGGTGAAAAACGCCTTGCGAATGTATATAAACTTCTTCTATGGAGATTCGCACCCGTGTCTTGTTTGTATTTATATAACTTATAGGAGAAAAATCCGAGCTCCTCCCAGAGACCATCCGGTTGATAGGGTTTAACACTTGGACCACCTATTTTTTTCTGAAGAATACCACTAGCGGCAAGTGCATTATCCCGGATGATCTCCGCTTGCCAGCGATAGCTGCTGCTTCGTGCATAATAGCGATTGTCAGGATCTGCTTCATATTTTTCCGTATCCGCATGCGAAGATTGCTGATAGCTTGAAGACATTACCATCAACTTCAGCATGCTTCTGAGATCCCAGCCGCTTTCAATAAATTCTGCTGCGAGCCAATCCAATAATTCTGGATGCGTTGGTAGTTCTCCCTGCACGCCAAAGTCTCCGGTGGTTTTCACAATGCCGGTACCAAAAATCATTTGCCAGTATCGGTTGATGGTGACGCGTGATGTGAGAGGATTCTCTTCATTGACAAGCCACTTTGCGAGTCCGAGTCTGTTTTTTGGATACACCGATGGGAAGGGTAAAATATTTTCAGGCGTACCGCTTTCTAATTTTTCGGAATGCACATTGTAAAGCCCGCGGCCGAGCAGGTAGGTTTGACGGGGCTTTGGCATATCTTCCATCACCATAATCTCAGTCGTTTTATTCATGATCTCCGCCTTCGCTTTACGCAAACTTTTGAGATCATTTTCAACAGTGATTGCTTCCTTGCTCTTTGCACGATTGTGCTCGGCCAGGATTACCGGAGGAATAGGATTCATTTCATGTTCACCTAACTGCGCCATTTCGAGTTGGGTAAGTTGACGGTCGAATAACCTAACTTCATCCATAGAACCAACAAAAATTCCGGGATCACCCGTCCATAATTCATAGCCTTTACCGAGCCGAACAGCAAGTGTATCTGGTTTTGATGTATACCAATTGATCGGCTTTATGGAGCGTGTGAGATGATCGGAAAGTATCTGAGTGGCGAGCTTTTCACCATTCATAAAAATAGAAATACCATTCGCTTGTTGTCTGCCATCATAAGTAAATCCAACCTGTGTCCATTGGTCAGCGGGTATCACTTCTTTGGTAATTACTTCAATGAAATCATCGGGTAGCCGGTGAATAAGTCGCATCTTTAAGTGGTTGGTGGTGTCCAGAGCAAAATCCCAACCTCTGTATTGTCCCGCATAACTGTTACTGTTGCCAAGAACGGTCTTCATATGTTCCTTGTCCAGTTTCTCTGGATTAATCCAAAGGCTTGCACTAAAGGATTCATAGTGCTCGAACCAGCCTGTCTTATTCAGGCTTACGTAATCAAAGTCCTCATTAAAGTAAAGCCCATTGCCATGTTTACCAGACACTATTGTTACTCCTAAAGTAGCTTCTGATATTTTATTATTGTCTACAATAGACACTTCTTCATACTCAATTTCTTTTTTCTTCTTCTCTTCCTCCTTCTTCTTGTCTTCTTTCTCTTTTGCAGTTAATTTTCCTTTTTCCTTTTTCTTCGACTTTTCTTCCTTCATATCTTCCGCGAAAGCATTTGGTACTTTCTTCTTACGCTTGATTTTTTCCATCTTTTCAAACGGATAATACCCAATCTCGTTTTCAAGTTTCTGGTGTTCACGTAAGCTGTTCACATAATTCTTAATAAGCGCAATTTCTGATGGTGTAAGTTTTTTACTTCTGACGTCAATCAGTTGATTAAGCGAATCGATACTTTCCAGTTGGGCATCTTCGTAGAGTATCATAGTGGGAGCGCGATTTACATCGGTTGCCCCTAATCCCAATTCATCTACGTTATTGAAAAATCCTGACAATTGGTAAAAATCTTTTTGACTTATCGGATCAAACTTGTGATCGTGACATCTTGCACAGCCAATGGTTAAACCAAGAAATGCTGTTCCTGTCGTGGCTGTTCTTTCGGCAACATATTCAACACGATATTCTTCACTGATCGATCCTTGCGAAGCTTCCATCGGATTTAATCGGTAGAATGCAGTCGCAAGCTTATCTTCTTTCATGGCATTGGGCAATAAATCACCCGCCACCTGCTTCGTTATAAAATCATTGAATGGCATATTCTTTTTGAATGACTCTACCACCCAATCCCGAAAGGGCCACATGTCGCGATAGCCATCAAAAGAAACACCATGCGAATCCGCATAGCGTGCAACATCCAACCACTCCATGGCGAGGCGTTCGGCATGAGCTTCGGTTTTTAGCAATCGATCCACCACTTTCTCATAGGCATCGGGCGATTTATCGTTTAGAAAGGAATCAATATCTTGAATGGTGGGAGGTAAGCCCGTTAAGTCAAGTGTCACTCTTCGTAGCAGTCGTTCTTTATCTGCTATCGGGTTAGGCGATAATCCTCGCGATTCAAGTTCGGCTTGAATGAAATAATCGATTGGATTATTTGCAACCCAATCCTTTTGTGTTTCAGGTACCTCGGGTTTTTCAACTTTTAGAAAAGACCAATGTGGTTTCCATTCCGATCCTTGTTCAATCCATTTGGTGATCAAGGCAATCTCTATGGCTGTAAGAGACAACTTTGAATCAGGTGGAGGCATGGTATATTCAGGGTTGTCACTGACAATGCGATGAAAGACTTCGCTCTTTCGAAGACTACCTTTTACGAAAGCAAAATTCCCGCTGGCCAGTTTCGCAAAGGCTTCTTCTTCAATATCAAGTCGTAGATTTCCTTTTCTCGAATTCACATCGGGCCCATGACACGCATAGCAACGATCAGCTAAAATAGGTTTGATATGAAAATTGTAATCTACTTTTTCGGGCAACGAAGCATACGCCAATTTTACAGGATCAGGCAACGAGGGGTTGCAGCTAATCATTAGCCAAACCGTTAAAATGCAAAACAATGTCAGGCCGAATGATTGAACAGACTTCTTATAATAATGATTTGCCATTACGGGGGAGTGAAATTTGATCAATATACAATTTACATGGGTAAAGTCAAAGCTGCTTTTGCCTCAATCGACCTTCAAGTGAACATGATTTTTTTAAAATGCACTGTGCTATGCACCTGAGTATATGTTTCAGCTATTATTTTCTTGTCTCTTCCTTCTTAAACCTAAAGTCACACTTACTTGCCCCATTGGCAATCGCGCCAGTTCTCACCAGTTTTAGTCCTGCCAGGGCAGAAGTCATTTCATCAAACTCGCAGAGGATGGAAGCAAATTTTTCGTAGTGATGTTTTTTATAAAGTTTGCAGATGCCATATTCTAAAATGTCAAAGCTGTAGGAGGTACTATACAGTTGCTGCTTATCGGCAACATGTTGACCTGGCCCTATTAGCTGTGATACTGTTTTCGTATTTACGATTTAATCATGGTCAACAACATCTTAAAAGGACTTAATGACTGCAGCGCATGCGGTATGTTGGCGGGCAAGATGATCATCTCACCTTTTTTCACTATGTGTAGCTTGTCGGCAACGGTGATCTCTGCTTCTCCATCGGTGATATAAACCATAGCATCAAACGGTGCCGTGTGCTCACTCAAGCCTTGCCCTTTATCAAACGCAAATAGAGTTACTGTGCCGGTCTTTTTGCCGATGATGGTTTTACTCACCACCGAATCTTTTTGATAGGCGATTAGATTTTCAAGATGATTAGCATTTGCTAACGGATTTTCGTTATCTGATTGTTTTTCGTTTGACATCATTTTCTCCTTTCGGGTTTATTTACTTTATAGCGCTGAGTTTCACAGATAAATCAAACCGCTCTAGCGCGGCCACTCTCCCACACGAGCCCGAATTGCATCCCATATTTTTTTACCCAATCGCGGTCGGTTGCATAATCAAATAATTCAATCAGTCCGTTGGAGGCAAGTTGTTGCAACTGTGAATCGGGCAAGCCCTTCACGCTGATGTATCCTCCATCCGCATAATGAAACTGGATACCACCGGAAGCATTTCCTTTTTCAAGCCAGGCCAGTAGTTTTTCAAGGCGATCATTTATTTCCTGATTGAGTTCCAGCGTTTCTTCCAACGTGGCTTCTATGTCTTTGATATGACCATCGTTGTTGAAGTCATCACCTCTTAATATACGTATCGGGTTGATATGAATCTCTCCGGCATAACGATTGATCATGAACTTTACTAGTTAATTAAGGATACAAAGATACAACTCCCTGATCATTCTCTGTTGTCCCTACGTGACTTCTCCGAGTTCTCTGTATTTATCTTTAATATGGAGGATTGCCAGGCTTTTGCAGCGAATCAAAGAAATGGATTTTTGGTGCAAGGCCTAAAGAGGTAATGTCATCCGTAGAAATTAACCGCGCAGAATTGTAGATTTGAATATATGAATCATACTAACCGTGCTATTGCGCTTGCCTGGTTTGAAGCCTTCAATGCACATGATCTGGAACAACTCCTTAACCTGTATCACAATGACGCAGAGCATTATAGTCCTAAGTTGAAACTTCGGCATCCGGAAACGAAAGGACTGATCAGGGGAAGAGAAGCGTTGCGCGCCTGGTGGCAAGATGCGTTTGATCGTTTGCCTTCATTGCGATACGAGTTGCAATCGCTCACCGCCAATGAGGATCGTGTCTTTATGGAATATAGACGGCATGTGGCAGGCGAAGATGATATGATGGTGGCCGAAGTGCTTGAAATACGAGACCGGAAAATCAGGGCCTCGCGGGTGTATCACGGTTAATTTTCGTTACGCATTAATAAATCGGA
Organism: Cytophagales bacterium; assembly: GCA_031416795.1. Taxonomy (GTDB): domain Bacteria; phylum Bacteroidota; class Bacteroidia; order Cytophagales; family Cyclobacteriaceae; genus ELB16-189. The sequence continues at coordinate 11,390 of JANOUH010000118.1, forward strand.
CTGTCATAAAAACTATAGAATCATGGCCCCCAGTACACTGTTAAAAACCATATTTCCTCTGGGTTTCGTTTTAATTTTTTCATGTAATCCTGAGGAAAAAACTGTGCCTCAGGGATTTCAAATCGAGCCTGGCTTTAATCTCACCATGGTGGCAAGCGAACCGTTAATTAAAGATCCTGTTGATCTTGAGTTTAATGAACAGGGTGACGCACTGGTTCTTGAAATGCCCGGCTATCCTTTTGAAGACAAGCAAGGCAGAATCATTCTTCTGAAAGATAAAGATCAGGATGGAGTTTATGATGATCAAATACTTTTTGCGGAGAACCTTCAACTGGCTTCTTCTATTATGCCCTACAATAAAGGTGTGCTCGTTGCCGGGCCTCCGTATTTGTTATATGTAAAAGATACGGATGGTGATTACAAAGCAGACCAGGTGGATACATTGATGGGTGGATTTTCTACCGGCAACCTGCAACATAATTATAATGGAGTAACCTATGGAATCGACAATTGGATTTATGCCGTAAACGGTGGCAATTCAGGTAAGCCGTATTGGTGGGGAGACTCAACCACGGTGATGGATTTGCGTGGCCAGGATTTCAGATTTAATCTTGAGAGCAAAGTCATGGAGCGCATTGGTGAATCATCTGGTGGATTTGGTTTAGGTATGGATGAATGGGGTCGCTTATATGAAACGCATAATCTTGAACACATTGCTCATCTGGTCTTTCCTGATCGATATATGCGCGGTGTCAAACTTTTGAAGGAGCACAGTCTATCTATTATTTCTGATCATGAAGAGGATGGACTTTCACGCATCTATCCAATTGGCGAGCAGGAATCGCGCGTGAATCATCCGGAGCAGTCTGGATATTTTTCCGGGTCTTGTGGTATTACCTATTATGGTGGGGGGGCCTTTGGTTCGGAATATGAAAATACAGTGTGGGTGAATGATGTGGTACTTAACCTCATTCATGTGGATAAGATTAAAGAAAACGGTGCCGCTTTTACTGCCTCGCGAATGCTTGAGAAGAAAGATTTCTTAGCAAGCACCGACCGATCGTTTCGCCCGGTGAATATGACGGTGGGACCCGATGGATCGATGTACGTGGTGGACATGTATCGCAAGGTAATCGAACATCCGGAATGGATTCCTGACGAGATTGAGAAAACACTCGACCTGAATGCCGGCAAGGATATGGGAAGAATATATAGAATCAGTAAAAAAGGTTCAAACGTTATTCCTTTCAATACGGATCAATGGAAAACGGTAGAGGAAATCATTTCCAGCTTAAGTAATCCCAATCAATGGGTGCACCAAACGGCCCATCGCTTGCTGATGGAGAAATCATTGAGTGAAGATGAGATTGCACGTGTTGCCCAACTGCTGAAATCAGAATCGGAGTTGGTGCGTCTGCACGCCTTGTGGATTCTATATGGAAAAGATAAGGTAACGGTAGATCAAATTTTAACAGCACTCGATGATTCATCTGCAGGTATTCGTGAAAATGGTTTGATCATGTCTGAGAAATACCTCAACACACATGAAGGATTGTTTCGTAAATGTCTTGCTTTAATGGACGATGATCATCAACGCGTGCGCATGCAGTCTGCGTTAACCTTAAGCACGCTGGATAAAGAAAGATTTGATCAATACAAGAATGATATTCTGAATGCCCTGGTTCAATCATCAACAAAACCGATGGACGATTGGAATGTGGCCGCGGTTACCTTAGCATCGCAGCAGTCGTCATCAGAATTATTTAAACAATTGATTTCTGCTGAAGGCAACCAGGATAAAATAAAGCTACTCGAGTCATTAGCCGGTATTTCAGAAAATACGATATTGGATATCACTATGGTATTAACCAGTCTTTCATCCTCCAACCTTAACAATGAACACAAGCGTCTCATCATAGATCAAATATCGGAAGGTATTCATTCAACAATGAATGGTGCTGCTGCTTTATCTGCGATGAAGCAACTTGAAAAAGATAGTGACATTGAACTCGCGGTGGCATTGACATCACTTCGAAATAAACTTTCTTTGCCGCCATCGCAGGAATTTATTTCTTATAGTAAAGATGCGTTGAAAAAATTGGCAGATCGCTCGCTTCCTGATAGCATCCGTTTTCAACAGATATCTTTAATTGCATTATTGCCTTATCGGGATAAGTCAGAAGTTTTGTTTCAATGCCTGGATAACACACAACCGTTGAGCATTCAGGAGTCCGCATTGCGGCAGTTGGCTGATGCTTCAGATTTGAGCATCGGAACTAAATTGGTGAAGCGCTGGACGGAGTTAGGACCGCAGGTAAGACGTTGGACGAGTGACTTGCTCTTATACAAGGAAATTTATCATGATGCGCTGCTCACCGGTTTAGAGAAAGGAATCATTAACATCGGTGAGATGAATTTTGATTTAGAGCGAAGAAGACAATTGCTATGGTGGACCGATAACGAAGACACAAAGCGAAGAGCAGAAAAACTTTTTTCTGACTCCGGGGTCACTACCCGAAAGGAAGCCATCGAAAAGATGAAAGGTGCTCTTACCCTGAAGGGCTCATCAGCAAAGGGGGCTAAGGTTTTTGAATCGATGTGCAGTATGTGTCACAAGTATGGATCGGTTGGACAAGAGGTTGGGCCGGTATTGACGGAGATTAGTCGAAAGAGCAAAGAGTCTTTGATGCATGATATTCTCGATCCCAACGCAGCGGTGAACACGCAATACATCAACCACCGATTGGTTACGAAAAAAGGTGACGTACATCTGGGGATTGTGGAGAATGAGACCAATCATTTCATCACCATAAAGAAAATGGGCGGAGCGAAGGAGACTATTTATAAATCGGATATCAAAACGCTTACTTCTTTGGGCACATCATTGATGATGGAAGGATTGGAAAGTAATATGACTCCAGAAGACATGGCGGATCTGTTGGCTTTTTTGCAAAACCAAAATTAAAATTCATATGCTACGTTTTTTCATTCTATTTCTGGGCCTTGCCATCACCCTCAGCGCTTGTCAACAAAAAATGGTTGATACAACCGCAGGCATCACCATCAGCCTTAAAGATCTGATTGGAAAAACTATTGAATACCAATATGGAGAAAGCATCTATCACGTAACGCTCGACACCGACACTACATTGCATTGGGAGGCTATGGCCGGAGATGAAAAGGGTGCTTTGGAGAATGAGACCTATGTGTTGGAATCTATTGATCATGGAAAATTATTTATTACCTGGGGTGAGGCGAATGGAATAGGAGTAGCTCAAGTTTTAGATTTTGAAAAGGGCATCGTGTATAATCATTTGTTGCGTGGTCGCCATGCATCAACGGGAAGAGGTGTTATTAAAATAGTAAAGCAATGAAGTCAAACTACGTGTCGGTTAACTCGCAACATGATCACCAATCAAAAATGCGTCTTATTCTCTCTTTTTCACTTCGTAAATTAGATTCTTAAAATCCTCTTTGATGAATTTACAAGGCGATGCAAAAGACAAAATGACCTACGATGCTATCGTAGTGGGTTCGGGTATCAGTGGTGGATGGGCTGCGAAAGAACTCTGTGAAAAAGGATTGAAGGTACTGTTGCTTGATCGTGGTCGCCAGGTAGAGCACATCAAAGATTATCCAACCACCAGTAAAAATGTTTGGGAACTTCCTCATCACAATCGCCTTACACTATCTGCATATGATGAAAGCCCAACTCAACGAAAAGTAGAATATGCTTTCAATGAATACTCAGGACATTTCTTTATCAAAGACACCGATCATCCATACCATCAGGAGAAGCCATTTGATTGGGTCCG
>JANOUH010000119.1:0-22853 GCA_031416795.1 Cytophagales bacterium
CATCAAATAAAAAGGAAGTAATGGTATTCGGTAGCGGCTCAGTGTTCCGAAATTATAGGTGGATATTCCAACCGCAAAGGCAAAGGTGAGGCAGAACACCAGGCAAAAAATGATGTTCGGATCAGTGATCATTCTAAAAAAAACACTTCGCCTGATAATCAAAACATATAACGTAAATAACAAAATAGCAAAACTCTCAAGGGCAGATAGCGCCATCAGTGGATTTCTGACCTCCCAAAGGTAGGGTCGGAAAAGAGCAACATTGATTGCCTGCGGAGTCTTGCTGATCATATTTCTAAAAGTACCATCTAATTCGCCCAGGTTATACGTACTTCCAGCATCTCGCCCCGTTTGAAATGCAATATCATAAGCAGTAATTTTCGCGGTTTCAGGAATTCTTGAAAGGGAGTAACGCACATCACTTTCACTCACTTTCAATACAGCCCAATATCCCGATCCGATGACCACAAGCAAAATAAATGGAATCAGTAATATGCGCATCGCCAATGACCGTATCCGATTAAGATTACTAAAATAAATCCAAAAAATAGCAGCCGGCAAAAAGCAAAGAAGGATGTATTTTTTTGTCGAAAAAATAAAGTAGGCCCCAATCAGAAATAATAAAACTAAGCCTAACTGCAATTTATTATCAATCAGAATACGCTTCAACGCGAAAGTCATAGCCCCTACACTGGCCAGCGTAATCGTGTCTTTTAGCAATCCGGAACCCCAGAAGAAAACAGAAGGAATAAAAAAAGCCGACAGGGCAATCCACCTGTGTAAATGAGGAAACTGCTCGTAAAAGGCTTTAAAAAAAAACCACATCCCAACAAAGCTTACTACGGCAAAAAGAATAGCGGTAGCCGAGTAACTGGAAAATGTGACAAGATCAAAAAGTGCAGCAATGCGCACTATGAAATAAGAACCCTGGTCACCATAAAATGGAATTCTGGAGTAGTATTGATAAAGCCCAGTGACATCGCCACCAAAAATAAGATTGAAGCCATCCGGAGAATCCATAATTGCCTCCCAGATATGCCTGCTGCCGTGGGTGTGGTAATTATACGTGTCACCACCGTTATAATAAAACTGGTAGATGAACCCAACCGCCAATGCCCCAATAATTTTAATCGTTAGCGCGGGAAAAAAATACCTTCTGTTTATTTGATCAGTAACGTAGGGCCTTATAACATAAGCCAACACATATATTATGATGAGCCAAATGGGGGTTACAACAAAATCTCGAAGCTCCACAATTTATAAAGTCATTACTTCAGCACGAAGGTAACTACTTAGCCACACATTCACAGATCAATCCAATATGGCATTTTTTCTAATCACCTTTTTCAAGGTTCTTCAGCCTTTTCTTAGCATCCTTAAAGGCTTCATCTTTTCGGTTGGATTTCTTTTTCACTTCTTTGAAGTACCGCTTTGCCTCAGCTTTGTTTCCCATCTTTTCGTTGATTTCGCCAAGAGAGATTAAAGAAAACAAATAGTAGCCTGATTCTGTGGCACCTATTTCTTCGGCATATTTCACCGCCAACAGATAATATTTCTTTGCATCCTCCAGCCTTCTCTGTGATTCATAAAATTGTCCAAGAAAAAATGCGGCATATCGGCCGCTCGTAGCCTCATAACCCACCTGAGCGCTATCTATCCGTTCCAAAATTCCTTTGGCTTGTCGTTCCATTTCCGGAAACATTCCACGCGCATATAACATCCTGGCATAATAGCGATGGAAATATGGATTATCCGGATAGGTAGTATACAGGTATTCGGAAAGTTGAAAGGCCCTGACCTGATCATTCTCGTAGCTATTTAAAATCCGCATGAGCCATACCATCGCTTCGGTGCGTGTGTAAAAGGCATTATACGAAACTTCTTTTAGCTGCTTTAAGCCCAACTGCTTATCCCCTTTGCGAAAAAACCACATGATCGGCTTAAGCGAGGGGTAATTTTCGGGCACCCACACCGAGAAATAATTGTACAGTGCATCACCAAATAATAACTCGGGACTCATATTTTCTTTCTCCCGGCAAATTTCCATGTAGTTGAGAGCAGCCTTTCCCTCCACGGCTGATTTTGTCCAATTTTTTCTCTCTTCATCAGAATAAAGTCTTCCCTTAAATCCGTGAGCAGCAGCCAGAAAGAAAGCGCCTTCAATCTTATACTCAGGATATGCCTCGAAAAGATTCTTCGCTACCACAATAGTACTATCCATGTATGCCAAAAAACGATCATCATATCTGGTATCCTTGGTGTTCGGCATGATTTTCCACCACTCGCTAAGGCCTAACAGAAAATAAGGGAGCGGGTGCCAGGAATACTTTTGCTTAAACCAACGGAACTGACGCTCGGCTGCATCGAACTTAAAATTATACAAATCGCTCAATGCCTGGCTGATTTCGATTTGCATCGTTATGTTGTTGATCAAGATAATGGTGGTGTCCTTCTTGACAGTCTTTGCCTGAGCAGAAGCCAAGTTCCATGAGCAACACATCACCACGCAGGCGAGCAGAACATTTACATCAAAGAATCGTTTTCTCATTCTAAATTTCAAATAAACAAAAACTTACCTTCGCATCTTCTAAAAACAAAACATGCAACACGAAAAGGAACAAAGTTCGCTCTTTGCTGCAGATAAGAAACTGACATTCATCATCCTTTGTTTACTTTCTATTCTTTTATTATTCGTAAAGAAATCGTTTATAGAAAACGAAACGGCAGCTTTTGAGTTCCTTCAGGACCGCCCCGAAGGTGCCATTTTGCAAATGATCAGCGCCCTTCAGTTCTTTTCCATACCATTTATCTACCTATGGAAGTTTACGGTGATCGGATTTGTGCTGTGGGTGGGTTGCTTTATGTTTGGCTTCCGCATCACCTTCAGTCAGTGCTGGAGCGTGGTGATGGCGGCAGAATTCATCTTCCTTATCCCTGAGGTATTAAAAATCGGATGGTTCATGTTTTTCCAAACTGACCCAACATTACCGGAAATCAGGGCTTTTTATCCTTTCTCTTTGATGAATTTCTTTGATTATTCGGAAGTAGCGAAGCGATATGCCTATCCGCTAAGGGCAATTAGTGTATTTGAAATTTTCTACGTTCTGATCATGGTGAACGGAGTGCACTATTATGCAAAAAGGGAGAAAAAAGCCGCCTGGTGGATTGTTTCTACTTCCTACATACTGATCTTCATTTTATGGCTCGTCTTTTACGTAATTGTCTATAAGTAGCCTTGATAGAAGTAGGCAAAAGGGAAGTAGGCAATCAATTCGTTCAACTTTTACTATTCAATTTACATCTCAATAGCATTGGGTTTCAATTTTTGCCTACTGTCAATTGCCTATTGCCCACTTTTAATTCTTACGTGTAGACTAAATTTTCCCTATTTTCGCCCCTTAAATTCAAAGAAAACAGCATGAAATCTCCTTTCAACACATTTCATCGGTAGGAATGTTAAACAGGAGATTCCTGTGACCATAAAAAAACAACGATAACACATGAATTTTCAGAAATCGAATAATATCACGGGATGGTTAGTATTTGTGGTGGCCCTGATTACCTATTGGCTCACTATGGAGGAAACAGCGAGCTACTGGGATTGTGGCGAATTCATCGCAGTTTCCTACAAACTTCAAGTTCCTCACCCTCCTGGCGCTCCCCTTTTTCTTTTGATGGGCCGGATTTTCTCCTTCCTGGCCATGGGAGATGTAACCAAAGTGGCTTATTGGATCAATTTTATGAGCGTGCTGGCCAGCGCGTTTACCATACTTTTCCTTTTCTGGTCGATCACGCTTTTTGGTCGCAAGATGATGGGCCTTGCCAAAGACTCTGAGATCAGTTCCGATCAAACATGGGTACTCATGGGAGCTGGATTGGTAGGTGCTCTTGCCTATACCTTTTCGGATTCGTTCTGGTTCTCGGCTGTCGAAGCCGAAGTGTATGCGATGTCCTCCTTCTTCACCGCGTTTGTTGTCTGGGGAATTTTGAAATGGGATGTTATTGAAGATGAAAGCAAATCCAATCGCTGGATACTTTTGATGTTTTATATGATGGGTCTCTCCATTGGAATTCACTTGCTCAACCTGGTAACTCTGCCTGCTTTGGGATTGATCTATTATTTCAAAAAATTCAAACCTACCACATGGGGTATCATCGCTACTCTTGGAGTTAGTGGCGCTCTGGTTTTATTCATTAACGATTTTATTGTTCCCGGCCTGCCAACCATTGCTGGTTACTTCGAAGTTTTCTTTGTCAATACACTAGGGTTTTTCTTTGGATCGGGTGCTCTGGTTTTCTTCCTCATGTTGATAGCAGCATTGGTGTATGGAATCTATTACACGCAAAAGAACAACAAGCCTGTTTGGAACACGTTCATTCTGGCAACGACTTTCATTTTGATCGGATACTCTTCGTACACGATGGTCATCATCCGTTCCAATTATGATACGCTCATCAATGAAAATGCACCAAAAGATGTGATGAGCTTTATCCGCTACCTGAAACGTGAGCAATATGGTAGTCGTCCTCTCTTGTTCGGACAATACTTTACAGCGCGCCCTGTTGATGTAGAATATGGTGCTGCCGAATACACCAAAGGGAAAGACAAATATGAAATTTCGTCACGTAAGTTCACGTATGTATATGAGCCCGGACAGGAAACGATTTTACCTCGTGTCTGGAACTCGGACCACAAAGAAACTTATATGAACATATTAGGCCTTGCCGAAGGTGAGAAGCCAACATTTGGTCAGAATCTGTACTTCATGTTCAAACATCAGATCGGCACCATGTACATGCGCTATTTCATGTGGAATTTTGCCGGAAGGGAAAGTGATGAACAAGGCGCTGACTGGCTTAGTCCAATAGGTGCTAATAAAAAAGTGCCTGATGTGATTGGCAGCAACAAAGGCAGAAATAATTACTTCATGATTCCTTTTGTATTGGGGTTGATTGGTATGTTTTATCAATTCATAAAGGATACTAAAAACTTTTCAGTAGTTGCCCTGCTCTTCGTGATGCTGGGCGTTGCGATCGTAGTTTATTTGAACTCTCCTCCTACTGAGCCCAGAGAGCGCGATTATATCTATGCCGGATCATACTATGCCTTTGCTTTCTGGATTGGCCTCGCTATCATCGGAATCGCAGAACTTTTAAAGAACTTTTTAAAGCAAGGAAAAGTTGCTGCCATCGCTGCTACTTTGCTTGGCTTGAGCGCACCCACGATCATGGCTGCCCAAGGATGGGATGATCACAATCGGTCCAACCGTTTCTTTTCTGTCGACTCTGCCGCTAATTATCTGAACTCTTGTGAGCAAAACGCGGTGATCTATACCGGTGGTGATAATGACACATTTCCCCTTTGGTATGCTCAAGAAGTGGAAGGCATTCGCACCGATATGCGGGCAGTTGTATTAAGTTATTACAATACAGATTGGTACATTGAACAAACCAGGCTCAAGGCGTATGAATCAGCTCCCATCCCCTACACGCTTACTGAAAAACAATATAAACAGGGTGGACTGAATGATTATCTTCCTTTTGCTGATTTGAAAATAAAAAGTCTTGACGCAAGCCAGTTCATAGAACTATTGTCGAAAGACTATGCGCAATTACGCGATGGCGATAGAAATATTGTTCCCAGCAAAGTATTTACACTGGCCATTAACAAAGAAGACCTGAAAGCGCGAGGAGTAATCCCTCCACAATTTGATAGTCTAGTTGTAGATCAAATGGAAATCAAGTTGCTACGCGGGGCCTTAGAGAAAAAAGATCTTGCCTTACTTGACTTCCTCGTTACTAACAACTGGGAACGTCCCATTTATCTTAACAACACTTCGTTATCTCAAATCAATATTGACTTGAGCCCGTATGCCATTCAGGAAGGAAATGCATACCGGATATTACCCATTCGCAATCCACGTAAAGATCGAGAGCGCCTGGTGAACACAGAAGTGACCTTCGATAACATGATCAACAAGTTCAAATATTCTGGTTTGGATGATGAGAAACTTTATTTCAATGAAGACTATCGCGGCTTCGTATTAAATCACAGAAGTTCATTGAATGATCTTGCACAAGCATTGATTGATGAAGGCCAAATGGAAAAGGCAAACAAAGTCTTAGAATTCTCTCTTTCTAAAATGCCAGACCGTGTGATCCCCTACGATATCACCGCGCCTACATTGGTTGACTTGTTATTTCAGGTGGGTCAAAAAGAAAAGGCCATTGAGATTGCAAAACTGAGTGGCGACCGTGCTGATGAAATGGCTACTTATTTGATTGAAGAAAATTATGGGATGACCACTGAATTAAGAAGGAATGCATTCATTCTAAATTCATTGCAGCAAACCTTGTATGTAAATGGTGAAATGGAGTTAGGCAAGAAATATGAAGACGCTTTGAACAAGCATCTGGCCAGCTTGCGCATCTACCAGGAAGGCAACTTCTGAGAATTACTTCTGGACGATCAAAAATAAATCCAATGAGTGATGCGCATCCTTGGTAAGAATATAATCTTCCTGAGTGATGCTCATCACCAACTCATCATCACTTCCCTTCAGTTTATTTCGATTGAGTCGATTCATAAACTCATAAGGAATTCTTAGTACCGAAGCAGGAAGTTTATGCTGAAGATTTAATATATCCCATCGCATAAGCTTATCTACCGACTTCTTATTCTGCGCATAGTACTCCATCACTTTAGCATTACCGGCAATCCCATGCATGGTAACATTGCTGAAAAAGGTTTTTGCCAGATCGGTTAATTCCTGTGCTGTATACTCACGAATGTGCCAGGGGTTGCGTGATAAAGAGTATAGCCTATTAGGTGTTGTGATCAGTGCTATTCCTCCGGGCTTTAGCACCCGATGTATTTCCTTCAAAAAAAGACGATCATCCTGAATGTGTTCAATCACCTGAAAGCTTACCACGGAATCAAAACTATGATCCGCGAAAGCGGAAAGAGGTGGAATGTTGCCACTTAAAAATTTGGATTGTGGATATTTCTGTTGAAGTTTATCTATTACCGGAGCGATCTTATCAATGGCTGTATAAGACGTAATAGTCGGCAATAACCAGTCAATTCCCCGCCCTTCACCGCATCCTACTTCCAGCAAATCCCCTTTTATATACTGGGGAGCCAGAACATACGGTCGGAGCAGCCTTTGGTGAATGGGATTATCAGAAGGAATCGATTCTGAGGTAATTTCGGTGGTGTATAAAGATGCCATCGTAAAAAAAATTATCGGGCAAAAATAACTCAATTGGTTAGATTTAACGTTTTAAATTTATGTTGTTGAAATCGTTATGAGACGCCTTATTATTCTCTTCCTGATTATCTGGCCAGCGCAGGTGCTTTTTTCGCAGGCGCTTACCAGCATAAATTTTCGCGATTTATATAATCCTGATGGAGAAGTTTCCATTATACTTCAACCGGTAAGAACCTCAAAAAAGCTGGAGGTTTATTATCAGATTCAAACTAATCCTTTACCCCTCGATAAATATGAAATCACCTGGGAGAAAAGAGAATCCTATACTCAGCGCAACGGAATTCCATTAATTAATCCAGATACCATCATTTCCGAAAAAGTAAAAAAGGGTTTATGGGTTTTTGATCTTCCTGCAAAGCCATGGTTGCTGGTGGTAAAAGTGACAAATAAAGAAACTAATAAAAGCTGGCTGCATTTTAAAAAGATTGAAGAGAACTATCCGGTAAGCGGATGGATAGAGCAGAGCAACGAGCGATTAACCAGAAGATATCTTATTGTTAATCAACCTTACACCGTGAAAGGAAGTGACAACAAGCTGTTTCATGTTTCCTATTTCGATGAAGATTTTCCTGCGGCCTATCCTCCGTTTGCCGAAAAGGAAAGTAAGGCCGATCGGTTTATGTTTCATGACTCTACGTTTCAGGTTAATGCAGGATCATCTATTTCTCTACCCAAAAATGGACTATATCTTTTTCAAAAAGACACCAATTCTGCCGAGGGGTTTGCCGTACGAGGAGTAAATAGAGTCTATCCAAGATTTTCCAAAATTGAAGATCTTATAAAACCCCTGATTTTTATTTGCACCCAGGAGGAATATGCAGAACTACAAAACTCAAAAGGGGATAAAGCCAAGTTCGATAAAGTCATTCTGGATATCACCAAAGACAAAGACCGTGCATCCAACTTCATGAAGGGTTATTTCAGAAGAGTGGAACTGGCCAACCTGTATTTTATCTCCTACAAAGAAGGATGGAAAACTGATCGCGGCATGATTTATCTGATTTTTGGAGTGCCTGATGAAGTAAGTGTGAATGATGGAAGTGAGACCTGGTACTATTCAACTACAAAATCGCGGTTCACATTCGTAAAAAGCGGCAGTGTTTACGATCCTGAAAATCATGTTTTGTTGAGGGATAAACGCTTTATGGAGCCATGGTTTAGTACCATCGACCTGTGGAGAAAAAGCCGGTTCTGATTTAACGCACTTCTTTCCTTACTTTTGCAGAAATCATGGAAAAAACTGAAACAATATTCGGCACCCGTGCCGTCATGGAAGCCATTCTCGCCAAGCGTGAGATTGAGAAAGTATTCATACAGGCAGGGCTCAACAATGACCTGATTAAAGAACTTATTACACTGGCTAAAAGAAATAGTGTTCCATTTACGTTTGTTCCTCAGCAAAAGCTAAACAGTCTTTCATCCAAAAATCATCAGGGCGTAGTTTGCGTTTTGTCGGCTGTTCAATATGCTGCTCTTGAAGATATTATAGACAAAATATACAGCGAAGGAAAAGAACCCTTTCTTTTGATTTTGGACCGCGTGACCGATGTAAGAAATTTTGGCGCTATTGCCCGCACAGCAGAATGTGCCGGCATTAATGCCATTGTCATGGGAGATAAAGGTAATGCACCCATTACGGGTGATGCCATGAAAACATCTGCTGGTGCACTCAGTCACCTGCCCGTTTGCCGGGTGAAGGATATGAAAAAGACGTTTAAGTTTTTAAAAGACAACGGAGTTCAAATTATTGCCTGCACAGAAAAAGCTGAAAAAGTTCTTTACGACTTTGACTTAAATTCACCTCTCGCTCTGGTGCTAGGTTCAGAAGAAGATGGAATTTCTCCTGAATTACTGAAAGATGCTGATCACCACGCTAAAATTCCCCTGAGTGGAAATATCGGCTCACTCAACGTTTCTGTTGCCGCAGGTGTTTGTGTGTATGAAGCGATTCGTCAGAAAAACTATAAGTAGTCGTTACTGTTGGGCCTGTTCTTCAGATCGCTTACAATCTTTCTGAACAGTTCTTCCTTATCTTTCTCACATACGATCACGACATTATCGAAGGCACCTACTAAAAAGCCATTCAAGCCTTGCACAACAATCAATTTATCCTTTGGCCCTTTGATTACAGAGTTTCTGGTTTCATAGATAAGGGAATCAGCACTTATCGCATTATTATTCGAATCTTTCGTGGAGTTATCATGTAAAGAACTCCACGACCCAAGATCTGACCACGCAAAAGTGCTTAACCAAACGTACACATTATCCGCCTTTTCCATGACCGCATAGTCGATGGAAATGCTCTTCGTTTGTGCATAAGCAGCTTGTAAGGCAGTGCGCTCATCCGTTGTATTAAAGCGCTGTGAAGCCTCTTCAAAAACTTCCGTCATCTCAGGTAAGTGTTTTCTAAAAGCATCTAAAATTGCCTTCACTCCCCAAACAAAAATTCCTGCGTTCCAGACAAAATCACCGCTATCAATAAATTTCTTTGCCAGTGATAATTCAGGCTTCTCCGTAAACGTCTTTACCTTCTTTAGCGCGGCTTTTCCATCAATGTATTGAATGTATCCATAGCCGGTTTCCGGACGGATGGGTTTAATGCCAAGTGTGACAAGTTTGTCCTGATTTTTTGCCTGATCAAAACAAGCCTTTATAGTTCGTTGAAATTCCGGTTCATCCAAAATCAAATGATCTGAAGGAGCCACAACAATTACCGCATCTGGATTTTCTTTATAAATTTTTAACGAAGCGTAGATAATACATGGGGCTGTATTTTTTCGCATAGGCTCTGTCAAAATCTTGTGAGCTTCCATGTCTGGAATTTGCTCTTGAGTTATCGCAAGGTGCTCTTCATGCGTAACAATAAAAATATTCTCCTTAGGACATAGCGGCAAAAACCGTTCATAGGTTGATTGCAAAAGAGTTTTTCCAATACCAAGCACATCTAAAAATTGCTTGGGACGAGAATTACGGCTGTAAGGCCAAAAACGAGTTCCTACTCCGCCTGCCATCAGCACTACATAAAGATTTTTATTCATGTTAGTTTCCTTTTGGAATCAATGATTGCTTAAACAATACCTTCTTTGAGTAAATCGTGAAGGTGGATAAAGCCAGCCACTTTGGTGCCGTCCTTTACTACTAGTTGAGAGATGCTACTTTCCTGCATCATTTGCAGAGCTTTCACAGCAAATTCGTTTTTGTCTATTGACTTGGGTGTGCGTGTCATGATATCCGCTGCTTTAATAGTCGCAATATTAGATTCTTTTTGCAACATCCTTCTAAGGTCTCCATCGGTAATAATACCTAAAAGATTTTTTTCTTCATCCACTACGGCTGTAGCGCCTAACCGCTTTGAAGAAATTTCCAAAATAACATCACGCAAAGAAGTATCAGCCACCACCATTGGCAATTGGTTGTTTGAAAACACATCTTCCACCTTGAGATACAATTGTTTCCCAAGCGCCCCACCCGGATGATAACGGGCAAAATCCTCTTTAGAAAAATTACGCAGCTCAAGCAGACATACGGCAAGTGCATCGCCCATCGCTAAGTGTACCGTTGTACTCGTTGTTGGTGCCAGGTTATTAGGACATGCTTCTTCCTGTATGGTGGCATTTAACACAAAATCTGAGTGCTCTGCGAGGTATGAATTTTTATTGCTTACCAACGCAACCAATTTAGATCCTCTTCGCTTTAAGAGAGGAACTAGAACTTTTATCTCCGGTGTGTTTCCACTTTTTGAAATACAGATAACAATATCGTCACTCTGAATCATTCCGAGGTCTCCATGAATGGCATCGGCCGCATGCATAAAAAGAGCAGGTGTTCCCGTAGAATTCATTGTGGCCACAATCTTATTGGCGATGATGGCACTCTTCCCTATGCCAGTAATCACCACTCTTCCTTTAGATAGGAGTATTTCCCGCACGCACGCTTCGAAATCGTTGTCGATAAAATGAGTGAGATTTTCAACCGCTCTAGCTTCATTTAAGAGAACATCTTTGGCGATTTGTTGGATATTTTTTACTATATTCAATTCTTATAACGTTTATAGAAAGTACAAAGATAGGTAATTCAAAATTTTATTGATCAGTATCATGATAGTGGCAGAAGAGAAAGATGAATTGAAGGCAAAACTCAAGGAAATATTCGGTTATGGTAATTTCAGGGGAAATCAGGAAGTAGTCATTAGAAATATATTAGGTGGCAGAAATACGTTTGTAATCATGCCCACCGGAGCAGGCAAATCGTTGTGTTATCAGCTTCCGGCCATGATCAAAGACGGTCTTGCGATTGTCATATCGCCTCTCATAGCCTTAATGAAAAATCAGGTAGATCAGCTTAATGCGTATGGCATCAACGCCCGGTTTTTAAACTCAACATTAAGCAAAGGAGAAATCACACGCCTGAAAAAAGAATGTATAACCGGTGCGGTGAAACTTTTATATGTAGCGCCCGAATCGCTCAACAAAGAGGAGAACATTGAATTTCTTCGTAAGGTAAAAGTTTCGTTTGTAGCTATTGATGAAGCTCATTGTATTTCAGAATGGGGTCACGATTTCAGACCCGAATACAGAAAAATAAAAACCATGATTGCCCAATTGGGTGATATGAATGTGATTGCGCTCACGGCAACCGCAACGCCTAAAGTGCAAATCGATATTCAGAAAAACCTTCAAATGGAAGAGGCTGATGTATTCATCTCTTCGTTCAATCGCAAGAATTTATACTACGAGGTGCGTCCAAAAAAGGAGACCAAGAAACAGCTGATTAAATTCTTAAAAGAGCACAAAGGAAAATCTGGAATCATTTATTGCTTGAGTCGCAAGAAGGTGGAAGAGATTGCGCAACTCATTAACGTAAATGGTTTTAAAGCAGCCCCCTATCATGCCGGTCTTGATCCTGATGTAAGAATGAAAAATCAGGATGACTTCCTCAATGAAGAAGTTGACATCATCGTTGCAACGATTGCATTTGGTATGGGCATTGACAAACCCGATGTTCGATTTGTGGTGCATTACGATGTGCCTAAATCCCTGGAAGGATATTATCAGGAAACAGGACGCGGTGGACGCGATGGGCTTGAAGGTGTCTGCCTTATGTTTTACAGCCACAACGACTTGAACAAGCTGGAGAAATTCAATAAAGATAAACCCGTGCAGGAACGTGAAAATGCACGCGTGCTCTTGCAAGAGATGGAGTTTTATGCGGAATCACCTGTGTGCAGACGCAAGCAGTTACTGCATTATTTTGGCGAAGAGTATAAAGAAAAGAATTGTGGTTCATGCGACAACTGTATGCATCCACGCGAACGTTTTGATGGAACAGAATACGTTAAAATGGCAATTGAAGCAGTGAAGCAAACCAATGAACGCTTCACGCTAAGTCACCTGGTAAACGTAATTCGAGGAACGGAAGACGAATATGTAAAAAGCTATGCACATTTTGATTTGCCTATCTATGGAAAAGGCGATCAGCAAGATGCTGACTTCTGGAAATCGGTAATCCGTCAGGCGCTCATCTATCAATATCTCGAAAAAGATATCGATAACATTGGCGTGCTTAAGGTCACTAAAAAAGGTCAGGATTTCCTTAAGAAGCCACACCCAATAGAACTCGCCCGCGATCACAACTTTACAACCGAAGTTGAAGACGAAGAATCATCCGAGCGCGTCATCATCAACTCCAAGTCTTATGACGAGAAGTTGTTTGATCTGCTGAAAAATCTGCGTAAGAAAATGGCAAGGGAAAAGGACCTTCCTCCCTATGTTATTTTCCAGGATCCGTCTCTCGAAGAGATGGCCACAACCTACCCTACCACCAAAGATGAACTCGCTTCGGTAAATGGTGTGGGTATGGGTAAAGTGAATAAGTTCGGGAAGGAATTTCTGGATTTGATCCAAACCTATGTAGACGAGAATGATATTGAAACCGCTTCTGATGTAGTGGTGAAATCTTCTGTTAATAAATCGAAGATTAAAATCTTTATCATCCAGCAAGTCGATCGCAAGGTTGATCTGGACGAAATTGCCGAATCAAAGAATATTTCATTTGATGAACTGCTTACAGAAGTCGAAAATATCTGTTATTCAGGCACCAAATTAAATCTGGATTATTATATCGATGAAGTACTTGATGAAGACAAACAACAACAGATATTTGATTACTTCCTGGAATCAGAAACCGATAGTATTGAAGATGCTGTAGATGCATTGAAAGACGAGGATTCTGACTTTAATGAAGACAATCTGCGTTTGATGCGCGTAAAGTTCTTAAGTGAATATGCAAATTAAGTTACCAAAGGGATTCATTTAGATAAAACCTGATTTCACAATACAATAGCCACGGCACAACCCGTGGCTATTTTTATTTTATCTACCGAAGTTGTAATACTATCTTTGATCTCTTTAGAATTCAGATATGAATATTTTAATTATTGGCAATGGTGGAAGAGAGCACGCTTTTGCCTGGAAAATAAGGCAGAGCCCACTTTGTACAAATCTATATGTGGCACCAGGCAATGCGGGCACCTCTTTATTAGCTGAAAATGTCAACATTGCTGTGGAAGACTTTGAAAGACTTAAAGCTCTATGTCTTGATAAAAAAATTGAGCTGGTAGTAGTTGGCCCAGAAGTGCCTTTGGTCGGTGGTTTACGCGACTACTTTGAAGCTGACCCATCCCTGAATCAAATACTGATTGTGGGGCCCGGCAAAGAAGGTGCACAACTTGAAGGCAGCAAAGATTTTTCAAAGCAGTTTATGCTGAGACATCAGGTGCCCACCGCTAAAGCACGTACTTTTCACTCACATGAATCTAAAGAAGCCCTTCAATATCTCGAAACCTGTACACCTCCAATTGTTTTAAAAGCCGATGGATTAGCCGCTGGCAAAGGGGTGATCATTAGTCCTTCCATCGAGGAAGCACAGCAGGAAATGAAGGAGATGCTGGAACAAAAGAAGTTTGGAGATGCGAGCGCGAAAGTATTGGTGGAAGAATTTCTGGATGGCATCGAGCTTTCTGTCTTCGTTCTAACCGATGGAGAAAACTATGTAATCCTACCGGAAGCTAAAGACTACAAACGCATTGGCGATGGAGATACAGGTCCAAATACCGGTGGTATGGGAGCCGTTTCACCCGTAATTTTTGCTGACCACGAATTCATGAAAAAAGTGGAGGATCTCGTCATCAAGCCCACCGTGGAAGGATTGAAGAAAGAAGGAATTTCATATAAAGGTTTCATTTTCGTAGGTCTTATGAACGTGAAGGGCGAGCCATACGTGATCGAATACAATGCCCGCATGGGCGACCCTGAAACGGAAGTGGTGTTACCAAGAATTGAAAGTGATCTGGTGGAGTTACTGGTTGCTGCGGCTAAAGGTGATTTAAAGGGCAGAAAAATTTCTATCCAAAATGAATTTGCTGTTACTGTAGTATTGGCTTCTGGCGGATATCCTGACGCTTTTGAAAAAGGTAAAGTGATAACGGGATTTTCGCCCGAGGGCCAAAGCACATTATTTCATGCCGGCACCAAAAAGCAGGATAATAATGTGGTGACCAATGGTGGTAGGGTAATGACTGCTACAGGCATGGGAAATACACTATCTGAAGCGGTGAAAAAGGCATACCATTTGGCCTCCACCATTCAATGGGATGGCATTTATTACCGTAAAGACATTGGCCAGGATCTTTTAAGACTTGAATCCGCCAACCAAGGCTAAAACCACGCTTGTCAAAGCAACCTTAACCTTATAACTTTAACATTTAAATTCTAATTCATACTAGGGATGGGCTGTGCCTGCGGAACTAAGAAAGACGGAAAGGTATCCGGTTGTAATAATAATGGCGCCTGCGAGACGGGCGGTTGCAATAAAATGAACGTATTCGATTGGCTATCGAACATGGATATGCCAGTGAAGAGTCGCTTTTCAGTGGCAGAAGTACGTTTCAAAAATGGCCGCAAGGATTTTTACCGTAACACTGACTCATTACCCCTGACTACAGGTGATGCTGTTATTATTGAGGCCGCTACCGGTCATCATTTAGGATATATATCCATGCAGGGTGAGCTGGTAAGGCTGCAAATGCAAAAAAAGAAAGTGGCTAACGATGATGAGATCAAAAAAATCTATCGACTGGCCACTCAAAAAGATTTAGAAAAATTTGCAGATATACAGAAGCGCGATCTACCAACGCTCTTCCGCACACGCGAAATCATCAGACAATTAAATCTGAATATGAAATTGTCGGATGTGGAATACCAGGCAGACAACACCAAAGCAACTTTCTTTTATTCTGCCGAGGATCGTGTTGACTTTCGTGAATTAATAAAGCTGCTCGCCACTGAATTTAAAGTGCGGGTAGAAATGCGACAGATTAGCCTGAGGCAGGAAGCCGGCCGCTTAGGTGGTATTGGCGTGTGCGGCCGCGAACTCTGCTGTTCAACGTGGTTAAGTGATTTCAAGAATGTGGCAACCAGCGCTGCCCGTTATCAAAATCTTTCGCTTAATCCAAGCAAACTTTCTGGTCAATGTGGTCGATTAAAGTGCTGCCTGAACTACGAACTGGAAACCTACATGGAGGCATTGAAAGATATACCCGAAATAGAGGTTCCATTATTAACTGAACAAGGCGAAGCCCGCCTTCAGAAGACGGATATTTTCAGAAGGATCATGTGGTTTGGATATAAGGAAGACAATAACTGGTATCCATTACGTATTGAGCGTGTAAATGAAATCCTGGAATTGAACCGGACAGGAAAAAAGCCAGCCAGTTTAGAAATTGATAAAGAAGCGGTCAAAGAGCCTCTTTCCAAACTCAATAGTGATCTGGAAAGCATGGATAAAAAATTCCAGAGCAAGTCGAAGAAAAAGAAAAATAACCGCAGTCGCGGAAAAGACCGACAGTCGCAGAATCAACCTGAGAAAACTCCACAAGCACGAAACAACCCAAAAGGACCGCACAAAGAATGAGGACCTTAAGTACTATTTTTCTTTTGGTTCTGCTATTCTCCTGTGACTCAGACCGATTGTATGAACAAAATATAAATCTTGAACAGCGTTACTGGAAAGTAGATGAACCGATGATCTTTGATTTCAACATAGAAGATTCTTCAAAGCCTTATACCATTTATTTCAACGTTCGAAATTCTTTGGAGTACCCGTATGCCCGATTGTTTATCCAATATACGCTCACCGATTCAACCGGATTACAAATGGATAAAAAATTGAACTCGCGGTTTCTGTTTGATCAAAAAACAGGAAAGCCTCTTGGGCAAAGTGGTATTGGTGATGTCTTCGATCACCAGTTTCCATTAATACAAAAGCAGCTGTTCAATTATCCAGGAAAATACCAACTAAAGATTGAACAATTTAACAGGCAAGATACCTTACGTGGAGTTTTGGCCGTAGGCGCCAGAGTAGAGGTGTTCAAAACGAAATAAAAAATGGGGCTTAAGCCCCATTTTTATTTAAAAGATTTTAAAAATTCAAAATTAAAATCCTTTGATGTAACCTGAAAACAAAATTCAAAAACTCAAATAACCAAGAAACTGATTCAAATGTAGCGGGGCATTGTTCACCTCCACTAAAAAAACAATTAGAAAGAAATTAGAATCATTTTGAAGCCGCTAAGGCCACCCTTACAATAGTACCCTTTCCAGGAGAAGAGTCCAGTTCAATGCGGCCCTTGTGAATAGATAAAATCCGGTGACTCAAAGGCAATCCTATTCCATAGCCTTTTATTTTTGATGTGGCATCCGTCCGGAAAAACGGTTCGAACACGTTATTTAAGTCTTTCTTTTCGATGCCTGGTCCTTGATCAGAAACCTCCACGACCAATTCATTTCTCACCAAGGTAAGCGTCACTTTGGCTGATTTGTCAGGTGCAAACTTGCATGCATTTTCAACAATATTTTGAAAGGCAATCTTCAATAAATACGGATTTCCCAATACGGTAAGCTTGTTTTCATCTTCAGGCATTTCATGAATACCTACTTCTACCCGATACGTTGGGTCAATCGTGCTCACAAAGTCGCGCACATCCCAAATAATTTCATCTAATCTCACGCGAGTCATCGTGAAAGAATCCTGTTCACGGGTAAGTCTGGCCAACTCAAGCAAGCTATTGGACAATTGATTTAGCCCCCGAATATCTTCCAACACAGACTCGATCGTTTCTCGATACTCTTCTATTGATCGATCTTTTAACAGAGTAACCTCCAGCTGAGATGTGATATTGGTAAGTGGATTTTTCAACTCATGTGAAACGTTGGAAACAAACATTTTCTGGAGTTGAAACGCTTTTGCAATTCGCCCTAATAATTCATTGAATATTAAAATCAATTTACCCATTTCGTCCTCGTAGGGACTTTCCTTTAACCGCTGATCCAGATTTTGAGGCGATATTCTTTTAACCTCATCCATAATTCGTTTAAGTGGCCTGAGCGCCCGCCCCGAATAAACCCAACCGGAAATAAATACCACGGCAGCTAAAACCAGGAAAGCAAAAGTTAACAACGTTTGTAAATCCTTTAACCTTGCTTCTCCATTAATGTCTACAGCGGCAGCTACAACCACATAATCAAAACCTTTGTCTCTGAAGAGAACTCCTATTACATCGAAATCATTTTTCTCAATACGCTGCTCACCGGATCTTCTTACATCATTGAATGATTCAGGACTCAGAAATTTTGTCGTGTCTCCGCTAAAGTATATCTCTTTGTTTTCGTAATCATAAATGCGGATTGTCTCCTTATACAAATTGTCGCGCTTGGCACGGTCAATAACCTGAAGCAACGCTGAGTCCACGCCTTCGACTTTAATAAGAAGAATAGCCGAGGTGATCGCCTTTTCCTTTAGCCTGCGATAAAACTCTCGTTCTGAAAACTGAGCGGTAAAATAATAAATAGACATGAAGGCCATCAGAACAATGGTGCTTACAAGAATGGTAAACTGCAGGGTAAGTCTGGTTCGTATCTGCACGTGTTTATTCTTCTTTTAAAATATAGCCCATTCCGAATTGAGTGTGAATTAATTTCTTGTCGAAATCGCGATCAATTTTCTTTCGCAGATAATTCACATACACCTCCACCATATTTGTTCCTGTATCAAAATCTACATTCCAAACATTTTTTGACAGCTCCGCGCGTGGAATTACTTTGCCCTGATGGCGAAGAAAATATTCCAACAGGGAAAATTCTTTTGACGTTAGCTCAATCTGTTTGCCTGCCCGCACGGCTACTTTTTTGTTTAAGTCAAGGATCAGATCCGCAATGCGCAATTGATTACCATCCACCGGATACTTTGGTTGCCGCTTGGTGAGCGAACGAATTCGCGCCAGCAACTCACGAAACTCAAAGGGTTTTGCTAAATAATCATCTGCCCCACTGTCTAATCCCACCACCACATCATCTGTATCACCTAAGGCTGTCAACATTAAGATGGGTGTTTCAATTTTACCAGCTCGCAATTCGCGGCAAAGTT
This sequence comes from Cytophagales bacterium, assembly GCA_031416795.1. GTDB lineage: Bacteria > Bacteroidota > Bacteroidia > Cytophagales > Cyclobacteriaceae > ELB16-189. Next base: position 18,753 of record JANOUH010000119.1, read on the forward strand.
CATGACCACTTAAGCCGGGCATGATTACATCGGTAATGATAATATTGTACTGATTACGAAATGCAAGATATTTTCCTGTAACCCCATCCTCGGCAGCGTCCACTCCGTATCCATTCTCCTCCAGTCCCTTTTTTAAATACTGAATGGTTTTCTTCTCGTCTTCAATCAAAAGAATCTTCATCTGTTCAAAAGTAAAGCCCCACGATGTGAAGTTAGCATTAGAATTCGATTAAAACCATGTAAGGCGAGCTGTATCAAAAAATGAAAAATAAAAAAAGGCCCCGATTAACTCGAGGCCTTTGCATTATAAATGACTTTTTTTAAGCTGCTACTTTTGAGTCTGATTTTTTAGTAACTGCTTTCTCTACGTCCAAATCCAACACAATAGGTGTTGCAATAAAGATAGAAGAGTATGTTCCGATCACGATACCGATAAATAAGGCAAACGAAAATCCTCTCAATACTTCACCACCAAAAAGCAGTAGCACAATTACCACAATCAATGTTGTACCAGATGTAATTAATGTACGACTGAGTGTACTATTGATGGCATCATTGAATACTTTGGAGCGTTCATGATTTGCACCAAAACCCATATACTCACGAATACGGTCAAAAATGATTACCGTATCGTTGATCGAGTATCCTATAATGGTAAGTATAGCCGCTACAAAAACCTGATCAATTTCAAATGAAATTCCAAAAAGGCCCGCGATAGCAAAGGATGCAACCACAAACAAGGTATCGTGAATAAGGGCAATGATAGCACCGGCACTATAGGTCCACTTTTTGAAACGAATTAAAATGTAAAAGAAAATCAAAACAAATGATACGAGACTGGCTTCAAGAGCAGATCCTTTTATATCGTCTGCAATCGTGGCTCCTACTTTTGAAGAAGAAGGAATGAGGAAATGCTGATCATCCAATTGAGCCAGGTTCTCTGCATATTTGATTCCTTTGAATTTTTCCACACCTTGAATAAGCGCGTTCTTCACTTTATCATCTGCTGCTTCTGACTCATCATCCACCAGGTAAGAGGTGGTTACTTTCATCACCTTATCACTTCCAAAGTTTTTAACTTCCAAACCCGAATTTTCAAAGCTTTCGCTAATTGCTACTTTCATGTCGGTAGCTACTACAGGCTGATTGAAGGTAACGATATAGGAACGCCCTCCTTTGAAATCCACTCCGAAATTAAGGCCATTCACAGCAATCAGAATAAATCCGATCACAATCACAGCACCGGAAAATAAATAGGCCTTCTTTCTGAATCCAATAAAGTCAAAATCTTTTCTGTCTTTGATAATATTTGCCAAAGGTGTTTCAAAAGAAACATGTGCATCATCTCCTTTTCGTGTCAACCACTCAACAAGAACGTGAGAAATGTAAACAGCAGAGAAGAACGAGGTAGCAATACCAATCATCAGTACGATCGCAAAACCTTTTAACGGACCCTGGCCAAATATAAATAAAGCGGCCGCGGTGATCATGGTCGTCAGGTTCGAATCGAAAATAGATGAGAATGCCTTCTCATAACCTTTCTTAACAGCCTCTTTCAATTTGCGACCTAATCGAAGTTCTTCTTTGATACGTTCAAAAATCAACACGTTGGCATCCACCGCCATACCCATGGTGAGTATAATACCTGCCATACCCGGTAAAGTAAGTGCAGCATTCAACTGAGCTAAAATTCCAAGGATAAAGAAGATATTGAACAACAACGCAATGTTGGCAACCCAACCACCTTTGGAGTAATAAGCAACCATGAATATTACAACCAGGGCCAGACCACATGCCATCGAAACCAAGCCTTGATTTTGAGCAATCGCTCCTAAATTTGGTCCTACAATAGCCTCTTCAACAATACGAGTAGGAGCAGGTAAAGAACCTGCCTTCAATACGTTTGCCAAATCTTTCGCTTCTTCCAGGTCAAAAGTACCGGTGATCTGTGAGTTACCATTTGGAATCTCACCTTGCACGGTGGGCGCTGTGTACACATAGTTATCTAAAACGATAGCGATTCTTCCCTGTGGTTGCTTGCTTGCCGCTGCTGCAGTGATTTTTGCCCAGGCGCGAGCTCCGGCTGCATTCATCTGCATACTTACGGCTGGTCTTGCAAATTGATCATAATCCAAACGGGCATCATTGACTACATCACCGGTTAGCAAGGGCTTACCATTGCGACCTACATTGATGAAGTTCAATTGAATATCTTCTACACCCGGTGTCATCTGAGGATCCGATTTTACATCCCAGAAAAATCCGATTGTGCGAGGGAACATTGCTTTCACCTCAGGACGCTTTAAGATGCGATTGATTTCTGCCGTGTCCTTTACCTGATACAAGAAGGGTATTCCCTGATCGCTCAGTGCGAATAGCGGTGATGAGGTGGCTCTTCTTAATGAATCCAATGCATTGCCCGTTGTATTTCGCAAATCAGCAAGCTCTTTCTCAAGTGCTGATTGAGTTGAGTCAGCACCTGTAACAGCCTTTGTCGTATCCGAACTCTTCGTTTCGGTGGCTGCGATGGTTGCTTTTTGATTTTGTTCCTTTACCAGCAAATCATTTACAGCTGCTAATGATTGATTCAATTGTGGATCAGAGAATTCTATTACTTCCCAGAACTCCAGCCGTGCAACTCCCTGCAATAGTTTTCTTACACGTTGTGGATTATCGGCACCCGGTATTTCAATCTGGATGCGACCACTTCCCTGCAAACGCTGAATGTTGGGTTGCGATGTACCGAACTGATCGATACGGGTTTTTAAAATCGTGAAGGAACGATCAATGGCACCATCAATTTCTGTATTCAAAAATTCCATTACGGTTTCATCGCTATCCGTAAGCTTAACTCTGTCTTTGTTGGCGGCTGATGTAAAGAGAGAAGCCATTGAACGGTCGGGATTGGCATCCTTAAATGCTTTATAGAACAATGCACTATAACTCTCCGTGCTATTCTTCTGCATCTCCTTTGCCTTTTGAAGAGCATCCATGAAGGCAGGATCCTGATTGTTTCCACTCAATCCTTTTATGATATCAATAGGAGAAATCTCCAGCACCACGTGCATACCACCCTGCAAGTCAAGACCACGGCTCAGTTCATTTTCTTTTACTTCTTTGTAGGTATACTCGGCACCAAACAAATTGTAAACCGGCTGGTTCCACAGCGAATCCAGATAGACTTGCTTTTTAGCCAGACTTATTGAACCATTTTTGTCGGTTGCATACGCCTCTGCTTCTCGCACTACTTTGGTCGATACGAATGTAAACGACAGGTAATACAAACAGAGCAGCGTGACTATCACTGTCAACACGACCACTACACCTTTGTTACGCATAACTATTACTTAATTTAAATTGATTGATATTACTTACTGATGAAAATAGATGGTGAGCCCGTAATCGGGATCACAACAAATTGAAAATTAAACGATGGGGTTTTAAGGCGCGTTAGGCGCAATGACTACCTGAAAGAGAACATGAAAAAGTTTATTGAATACCTTTTCACTCGATGGGATGTACTTATCCGAAACTTCTGAGTTGGATAATGTTTCCAGCACGGTGTCGGGGGACTGCTCGTCAATTTTAACAACACTGGCTTGCGTGACCGCTTCAACGGGGGCGGTGATTACTGTCTTTTGATCTGATTTTTCATCCGATTGCTCAGTATCAACAATCTTCTTATTTGGTTCTAATTGAGTAAGGGAGTGAGAAAGAATAATCACTGCAGCTGCCAATAGGCCTGCAATAATTAAAATGCCACGGTAAACCGATTTCTTTCTCATTCTTAAATAATGAAGCCCACAAAAGTAGGGTTTAGAAACTAATTTGCAACACCTATAACGCGTGATTTGAGATAAGCTACCAATACGTCCAAAGCACGCTCAAAATGGCTGTTATTGGGCACTACCAGGTCTGCATTGTGTTTCAAAGGCTCAATCAAACGTTCATATACAGGCATTACATGGTATTGATAGCGGTATAATACATCATCAATATCATAACCCCGTTCCACCTGGTCTCTCTTTATTCTTCTGCCCAACTTCACATGATCTTTAGCCTCTATAAAAACGCGCAGATCCAGTTCATTTGAGATTTCTT
>JANOUH010000120.1:0-3691 GCA_031416795.1 Cytophagales bacterium
TTTGGACCGCTCATGAATATCACAGGATCAATCCTCGCTTCGTATTGGCACAGAAGACCACCCAAAGAATAATGGATTTATGGAGATCGAAAATATTACCATCGTAAAAAATGGCCATATCGAAGTCTGGGACAGACCCGGTCTTGGGGTCGAGTTTAATGTGAAGGCTGCCAAACAATACTTCGCAGCCGAAGACAAGAATTTCTTTGATTAACTGAGATGCAAAATGAATTACATTCAATACTCACAATAAGTGTCGTAGAAAATTAATAGGTAAACAATAACCACATAAAATTATGGAGCCAAAGAAAGAGATTTCCGGAATGGGCAGACGTGATGTATTAAAAAATTTAGGCTTGGGTGCCGCTGCCGGCACATTGGGTATGCTGGCCGACCCTAATGATGCGATAGCCGAGACCTTCCAAAAGGCCACTAACGGACTACCTGCGTTAAAAATCACAAAAGTTAAAGCCATTTATACCTGTCCTAATGGAATAGAATTAATAGTCGTTAAAGTTGAGACCAGTGAACCTGGATTATACGGGTTAGGCTGTGCCACCTTCAGACAGCGTGCTCACCCGGTTATCTCTGCTATCAATGATTATCTCAATGATTTTTGTATCGGAAAGGATCCGGACAACATTGAAGACATCTGGCAAACTACCTATGTAAGTTCCTATTGGAGAAATGGACCGGTACTGAACAATGCATTGAGTGGTCTCGATCAGGCGCTGTGGGATATAAAAGGCAAGCGTGCAAACATGCCTGTCTATCAATTATTAGGTGGCAAGTGTCGTTTTGCCATTCCTTGTTATTCCCACGCCAGTGGTGAAACAATAGAAAAGGTTGCAGAAGATGCTAAGAGAAAAATAGAGCAAGGATTTAAGTATGTGCGCATACAATTAGGTGGATACGGTGCCACTCAGGCATTAGGCGGATACGGTGCTACTAGTCTGGCAAAACCAGATTTTAAAACAGCAGCATTTGGCGCACCCAATGATAACTACATGGATACCTATCGTTATTTAAAAGGTATACCGGAAATGTTTGCAGAAGTGCGAAAAGTATGCGGAGATGAAATCGAACTTCTGCACGACATCCATGAAAGAATACAGCCGAGCGAAGCAATTTCGATGATCAAGAAACTAGAAGAGTATCGTCCCTTCTTTATCGAAGATCCCTTCTCGCCAGAGAATATCGGATACTTTAAATTATTACGACAACAAACCAGTGTACCATTGGCGATGGGTGAATTGTACAACAATCCACATGAATGGATTGGTCCTATGTCTGAAAGGTTATTCGATTTTATCCGCATACACATATCACAGATTGGAGGTATCACACCTGCCATGAAGGTGGCCCGCTTAGGCGAAGCCTTTAACATACGCACTGCCTGGCACGGACCTGGCGATGTATCGCCCGTTGGCCATGCCGCGAATGCTCATATTGATTTTGCTATATGGAATTTTGGAATTCAGGAAAGCGTAACCTTCTCTCCAGAGCTTCAGGAGATTTTTCCTGGAAGTCCGACAATGAAAAATGGCTATATGTATGTGAATGAAGCTCCGGGACTTGGTGTCGATGTCAATGAGAAGTTAGCGGCCAAGTATCCACTACCCGCAAAACAATTAAATGAATGGACACAAGTAAGAAAGAGTGATGGCACAGCCGTACGACCTTAATCGCGAACAGTATCTATAACTACTTATACTTTCTATTATGCCGAACTACTTCACTTGACAAAGCATGTTGAGCATAAATTCGGCATCATTTAAGTGAAATTTTCTTAACCTAATTCAACCATGAAAGAAATAGTCAAGAGTAAATTCCAAGGAGTATCCAGAAGAGCAGCCATCCAATCATTCTTAGCATTGGCTGGTGCGGCAACCTTTCCCATAGGTGCCAATGGGAAAGAACAATCGGAAGGATTAAACATTGCAAAGCTGGAGGCAAAAGAAAAAACACCGATTAAGATCACTAAGCTTGAAACCTTTCTGGTTAAACCACGATGGATCTTTTTGAAAGTTCATACGGATGCAGGTGTAATTGGTTTGGGTGAACCTCTCTTGGAAGGAAGGGCGCTTACGATACAAGCTGCGATCAAGGAAATTGAACCATATTTAATTGGCAAAGACCCACGGCATGTTGTTCATCATTGGCAAGCCATCTATCGTCATGCTTTTTATAAAGGTGGCCCAATATTAACAAGTGCCCTTAGCGGTATTGATCAAGCCTTATGGGATATCAAAGGAAAACTTTTGAATCTTCCGGTATATGAATTATTTGGAGGCCCTACCCGAGACCGGGTACGAATTTACGGTCGGGCCAGCAACGCGGATGAAATGAAGGCCCGGGTGAAAGAAGGTTATACGGTGATTAAAACCGGTGTAGCCAAAATCAACCCGTCAAGAGCTGTCGAGAATCCTAAATTTATAAAATATGCAGTCGATAATTTTGCTTCGTTAAGAGAAGCCGGTGGTGATACGATGGATATTGGAATAGATTTCCATGGGGCCATTCCACCGCAAACATCAAAAATATTAATTCGTCAGCTGGAGCAATTCCAACCCATGTTCATTGAAGAACCATGTCAACCACAAAATGTGGATGTACTCGTTGATATTGCCAAGAGCACGTTTTTACCCATTGCAACCGGTGAACGGATTTTTACCAAGTGGGGCTTTCGCGAAATTCTGGAGAAAGGCGCTGCCACAATTCTTCAACCTGACCTTTGTCATGCCGGAGGCATTACAGAAGGAAAAATAATTGCAGGCATGGCCGAAGCTTATTATGCCGTCATTGCCCCGCATAATCCAATGGGTCCAATTTCACTTGCCTCCGGTTTGCAGTTGGCAGCAAGTATTCCTAATTTCCTTGTTCAGGAACAAGTTTCGTTAGGAGAAGGATATTTAAAGGAACCCTTCAAACTCCAAAAAGATGGAACGGTGATGGTTCCAACAGGTCCGGGTCTTGGGGTCGAACTTGATGAGAATAAGCTTGCTGATAAAATAGGGCACGATTGGAAAAATCCCGAAACTTATGATGCCAATGATGGTTCGGTTGTAGATTGGTAAGTAATTGTAAAGCATTTTATTTCTATATCAACGCATTTGCTGAGCACCAGGCATGAGTCCTCGCGTTGGTGTTCTTTACCATAAGCAAACTAAATCTGGATAACAAAAACCCTATATGTTTAGCATTGCTATACTCGTTTCGATTTTTCGAATCATGATGAAGATTGAGTGATTGTTGGTGAAGAACACCTACAAGGGCAGGGTGATACGATTCATCTAGTGTCATGTCAACCAAGAAAGGTCGAACAGCGCATCAGGAGTTATGGGTAAGAAAATACCATGGAACGCAGATGACGCAGGTTGTTATGATTGAATATGATTTATGGTATTTATCATATTCATCTGCGTTATCTGCGTTCCATTGTCAAACATAAAAGAGCTTTCTGGGCTTTCCGATCCCGACAATTTAAAGTTGACAAGACACTAGTGTCATGTCAACTTGATATTGTCGTATAAAAATCTGTATCTTTATAATAAAATACTTATGATAAAGTACAAAATCACATTAAGCAAGACGGAACATGAGCAGCTGATCGAAATTATTTCAACAGGGGTACATAGTTCCCAACTATACAGGACAGCCTACATCTTGCTCCATAGCGATGAAGGGAAAT
>JANOUH010000121.1:0-7174 GCA_031416795.1 Cytophagales bacterium
CATTGAAATCACCATATTGATCATACCGTACTTTAATCATTCCATCTTCCACCCTGAATGTATTGCCGGCATTCACGCCTACATCATGATGGTGTATTTTGGCTGTCCAGTGAGTAAGGTCATTTCCATTGAAGAGTTGAATCCATTCTTCTTTGGCTGGAGATTCCTTTTGTTTGCATGCTGCGATAAAGATTAAAAATAATACACTCATGGCAGCGATCCTGATCATCATATAGTCTGGTTAGTCGTTTTTTCCGAATACGAATGTAAGAAAAACCGATAACGAGTTCACATGAACAAGGGCAAGGCATCTGTTAGTGAAACAACTTCTCCATTCCAAGCGGAGTCTCGCTTCGGACTCCGCGATTAAATAATGCACGTATTTGCCAAGATATAATTTTTTTTCACTTTGCGCGCGGTCACCCTCACCAGCCGGGGGCCACCGCTGGTAGGGGAATTACCCCTTCTAGTTTCCTGTCTTTTCCTTCGGCCACATCCATTTAATTTTGTTGTAATCTTTACGCCATCAATGTAATCCCGAAGGGATGTCATTAAGTTAAGGAGTATATAATGCAAAAAATTAACCACGGAGAAATCACGGAGAAAAAAGCCACAGAGAAATCACAGAGATTAAGCTCTGTGTCTCTCTGTGTGGCATTTCTCGGTGACCTCAGTGGTAAAAAATCACCATTGGCACTCCTAACTTAATGACATTGCCCGAAGGGATTTGACTATTGATATGGCTTTAAAATAGTTTACCAACTATTCCGATAGCATTGGTTTTTTCAATCCATTGTTTTGCAGATAGCACAAAACCATTGCTACCACTTTCATTTTTAATGTTACTGAATTCCGTAACATTAAAAAGTGGATTATTCATTTTCTCCCACAAGCCCATAAATTCCACGGTATATCGCGTGCTTAACCAGTGTGAGATTACCAGGCCAGTAGTTTCGGGATTTTTAAAATCTTGCCATATCGGTCAAAGAAATGTAGTCCTCATTATTTTGTGAGTAAAGAACGATCTCAACACTTTCAACCTTTATGATTTTACTTTTTGCCATATCTCTATCTATTAAAGTGCAAATAAGTGCAATTTTTAATTATACAAGTTCGATGGAATATACAGCCAAGCATATCGGATTCGGCTCTTTATAGATTGATCTGCATAATCTAAAAATAAACAATAACCGTGATTAGTGGAAAATCTTAGTTCAATAACCAGATTAGATCGCATGCTGAAAATCTAAACTCGATGAATCATCCTCTCTCCTTTTAAGTACCGGAGTTAGTGTCCCAAACTCTCAAAGAAATAGATAATGGCGTGAAACAAATTTCCCTTCCTGATCTCAAGGGGTATGTTATACTCTTCATTTTCCTTCAATACCAGGTCCCTGCGTTGATCCCGGGTGAGATAAATCGAGTTTTTATTAAAATCTGAAATATCCTTTTCAAACTTTAAGACTCCCAGGGTCTGCCTCCCCTGATAGGTAATAACAACCAGGTCATTAGTTTTAAATTTTCCGCGTATTGATTTATTATCGGGATGTAATCTTACAGATGCATACGGATAATCATTAAATGATTTGTCGTCTGTAAAATTTTCAAAGTGTGAGTATGTTGACATAATGAGGTTTCAACTAAAAAATAAACATAATTGTTCTATATCTGGCCAGCATAAGCCTGCCCATAGAAGCAGACAGGCATCATACTGAACTTAGTCAACTATTGGTTTTTTCACCGTTTATAAAATTTAAAACTAAAATGTCCTTACAGCCTTTACTCTCCTTTTACTTTTCCCATCATTTGTTGTTGCTAAAATATACTCATCCAAATCCAGAACATAATAATGACTACCCTCCGTCTGCGTTGAAGAACCCCAAAAAGTATTCTCATCTGTATTATCATCACCAAGATCAACGGTGACCTTTTCGAGTAAAGAAATATAACCTTGGGACAGTGCAAATCCATAATCTCCAAGGTTACTAAATATGGTCGTTAGCTCCTCTCCTGATGGCAATCGCCAATCACTATACCCCGCCATTGCTAAATTTGCACATAGGTCATTTGCTTCCTGCCAGGTAAAATATTGATTACCAGTCCATTTCAATTCCTTAATCAATTCACTAATTGTAACAACTAAACCATGCCCATCTCTTTCATAAACAACAAAACCACCATGTTTAAATGGCACGCGAATCCCCAAAGGCTTGATAGTATAACCAGTCATAGCCTCAATTTCAATTAGAGATTTTTTTTCCTCATACCTCCATTTTGCAACAACTTGACCAGATTGCCAAAATGATAACGTCATTTCCACGCTAGAATTATTATAAAGAAACTTATTAGAAAAAGGACTATGACTTTCTCGAGCTTCCATAACAATAAAAGTCACCTCTTCACTGTGTTCGTCCCCATAGTCATTGTTGAAATACTGCTCTTCAAATACTTGGTATCTCGTTATATCATTAAAACTTATAACTTCTGGCACATCGAAACCATCCATGTAGAAATTTATCCGCTCGGCAAACTTGGCAATGTATATTGACGCAAGCTTAGTGCGTAAATAAAATTTCTGATCACCATCAAAACTTAATATCTCAATCGCTATCGGAAGCTTATTTAAAGATCTGTAACTCTCGACTTCTTCAGGCGTGAGGCTTAATGATTTAAGAATATTTCATAGATAATTTTCACAGAATTTTAAATTATCATTAGCAGTAGCCATTACAGTTAATGAAACCTTCCAATTTTTGTTTTCAGAATCCAAAGATTTTGGTTGATCCACTTCTATCTCATAGTCAAACGCAGTTTGCATTACTTCATGCAAAACACCAAACATATTTATAATGGCATCAATTTCACCTTGTTCATTAAGGATTTACTGCTTGATGTTAATGGCAAATAAACTTCCCTTTATTTCTACGTTAATGCCCTTAGCCTGAGCAAAACTAGTTAACTTGTTTACTGAAACAATTGCCTTCAAAGTAACGCTCCATCTGCCATCAGGCAATTTAACCTCATTCAATATTTCATAGGATTGTATATTCCCATTTGCCACTGAGGCCATTTGATCTGCCACTAACTGATCATTAAATATTTCAGTTTTTGAAGAAATAAATGCACCAAATGCCTGTTCAATAGCGGTTCGCAGGGCATTTTGTCTGGCAGCCTCTTTTGATTCGCCCTGATTACTTGCTGTCAGCGTTACAAGCTTATTTTCATCCTGCGCAAGTGCATGATTACTAATGGCATAAATGAGTACAAAAAGTAAGGTGAGTGATTTTATCATATTCATAATTATTTATTATTTTAATTCTCTATAAAAAATAAATATCACGCGTGTATTATCGCTATTATCATAATTCGCTAATAGCTCCAACCCCTGAGTAAAGCCCATGGCATTTTCTTTGATAGATTCAATGGTTTCCACTACACTGGTTGTTTTACTGTCTTCAGTTTTATCCGTTGTTTTAATAACCAACTCGGAGTTTATCGTGGAGCCGTTAAAGAATACATTTGCTTGTGACTGCGCCTTGACTTGCGCCACCCTGTTCATTGTTGAAGGATCTTTGTATTTAACTTTCTCAAGCGAAAGCACCGAGAGAAAATACTGATGGTCGTAATCATCCAGCACTTTTACTCCTTCAAACGGTGCAGCAGCATGCATGCGCTTGATGAAATTGATCATTGCTGTTTTATCCTCATTAAAGGATTGTGAAAGAGCTTGATTAACAGATAATACGAGAGATAAAAAAAACAAATATCTAATCTGCGTCATATTCGATTTCATTAATTTGGCTAAAGCCATTGATCTGATTAAAGTATTCTTTTACATCACTTTCTATACTCAAGCGAAGTGAACCATTATCTTTGAATGTAATTTTTCCTGAATTATCCTCTATATACTCAGTAACAAAATAACCTTGAAGATCTGAAGGTAGTTGACTTAGGAGACTTTCGGCATTTCGTTTCTTTATCAAATAAATTAGCGGATACTTGTTACGGGCGGAACAAGCCAATGCTATACCCAGTTCGAGGAATACATTTGGGTTTTTCTCAGAAATATCAAATATGATAATTTCAGAATCGTCAATTCTTTTCAAAATGCTTTCAAGCATTGTTTTACCAGCTGAAGCACGTAATCTTCGATAATTAATTTTGTAGTTCAATTTATTTGTTTTTCCATCGAAACGGCTTTGAATCATTTTGACTAAATGCTTAAATGCCTTCTCTGAAGAATTAGGCTTTCTATCTTTGCTCCATTCATAAGCAGAAGAAATAGTTAATTGGTCTTTCATAAAGTTATCTCCAATAAATGTTGTTATACGTTATTGTTTTCGGTTGATTTTTGGCGTACTCAAGCGCTACTTGCTTTGCAGCATGTAAGCGCTCACTCTGAAGTTGAGAATTCCTGACATCACTTTCCTCCATCATTTTAATTCTTTCTCGTTCCATTTTTTGAGCATCCTCATATTGCTTTAGTTTAAATTGCCAATCACGTTTCTCATCCGCCTGCAACTTGGCGCTGATTTGTGTGATCAGAATTTCTGCGTCTATTTTACAGTTCGCATCAATATGTATTTGAGAGAGCAGATTAACTGCCTTTTCTGCGCCAGCCAAATTGCGTGTAGCGGCCCATACTGCGTTAGCTTCACTAAGCTTATTTTTTCCATCCTGGTTTAAACGAGCCTGATACAATTCATACATTCTATCAGTGCACCTTACATAGCAAGATGTGCAGGCAGATGGAACTAATGAAAGGTTATCCATGGCCTCATCATACCTTTCTCTCTGCGCCAGGTTAAGGGCATCACTGAGCATCTGTTCGCATTGGCTGTTATAGTATGAAACAATTTTACTATTGCCCTGATCCACAAATTCAATCAAATCTTTTCTCTTAGGGTTTATGTTTTTGATTGCCTCTATAAAGGACTTATTTTCATTTCTACCTACCCCTTTTACTGCAATTTCAACAGAGCTAAATACTTTGTTATCTACAGCATCGCCAATAAACATAGTGATGCTCAGGTTTTGCGCTATCATCTGAGGTGGCCCGGGTATTATGTCTTTGGTTCCAATAGTTACTGCTGCCGTAATGATGAACCTTGGATTAACTTCACTGCCGGCTATACCATTTTGAGTAACCAATTGGGTTAACTTGGCCTGCAACTGTTTTTTCGCATCAGATGAAATACCCAAATTATCAGGCAGATAGGTATTTAAAGCAACTTTCCCGAAATCATCAACTATAACCTGTGCTTTGCCGGGCATTAACATGATCAGCAAAACAACGACTGTGAGTATCTTCTTCATGGTTTCTATTTTTCGCCCAGCACAAGGATTGCTTCCCCTAATCCACGTGTCATCAATTTTACATCAAATCCAAACGGAATTGATTGCAGGTGTTTTTGCAACCCCCGGGCAAACTGGCGGGCATCAACTGCACGGTTTTTATCATCATAGAGGGGTACCCGAACCTGTTCAAAGCGAATGCTATTTTCAGTCATATCTGACATATTAAAGCGACCTTTCACAGTATTACTATTCATCCAATCCTGTACATGATCGGCTATTTCCTTTCCATCAATTTCATCATCCATGTACTTATCAAAACTGCTCCAGCGCTTTACGGTGAGTCTAACTTCCCGGCCGTTTTCAAACATATCGTTAAAATGCAATTGAAGTTGATTCGCAAAAACATCAATATTTTCTTGCACAGCATTTTGCAATAACACAGGAACAATATCATTAATAGGTTTTCCATTCCCGGTAGATGCCGCTATTCGTTTACTGGTATAACTATCGAACGCCTCCAGAATAAAAGAAACTGATTTACCCTGTTCTGTTTTATTCACCTTCCACCAGATTTGAATCGTTATGTCTGCTTTGGCGCGGTTCAAAAGAATATCTAAAGGGCTTTCTGCCAGATCAGATCCTGTGGTTCTACTCATGGTCATATTATCTTCTGCATTACGCATTTCTATGGTCTTCAGTTCCTGCTCTGCGTCTTTTAAAGGGAACCCCCGATCAATCATCAATGATCCAATCTTGGAGATCACCTGTCCTATCTCTGTATCCTCCTGAAAGGCCTGCTTATAATTAGGAACCTTTTGCTTAGTACCCTGATTATCAAATTCGGTAATGAAGTATCGTTGCGTGCACCAGTTGTCGCTGGGTAAAATCATCAGGGTAGGCTTCTTCGCCTGGCTATAGACCACATTAGAAAACATGACAGCACTAATAAGGACAATTAAAAATCTCTTCATAATCAAAATCCGTTATTAAGTGGAGGGATTATCTTCATTTCTTCAAGGTATTTCCTAAGCTCGTTTCTGGAAACGTTTACTTTATAGATCTTCCAATTCCTTTTACTTCCCGATTCCGGCACAATCATATTGGTTTCAGAGCTATTTGTATAAACAGACCATTTTCCTTTTGCAGCAAAGAATTCCTTTTCAATACTTGTGAATTTATCTTGATATTCAGGTTTAGAAAGCAGGGGGAGCTGCCTTGTGCATTGATTATTATCTGGAATACCTGAAAAGAGTATAGCATGAACGGCATCTTTTCTGGCTTGTTCCAATTTATACCCATCCTTTTTATCAGAACTCCAAATTTTTAACTCAAGAAATCCATCACCAACATCCAGACATTCAAATTGATAACCCTTATTATCAGTATCAATTGATAAGAGAGCCGAACAAAAAAATACGGGAATCCATGATGACAACTTTGTTAGACTTAGTGCCGTAATCTTTAATCCAAATAATGTCTGCATACTTTTGACTTAAAGTAATGTTGTAATTAATTGAATTGGGGTGTCAAAAGCACTAGAATTTGATTGAAATAGCTAAATCAACTATTATCAGCTACTTTTAATTGAATTGATTTTGACAATAATGTTCAAATCATTTCCTTTCGGAAGTACAGAAGTTGTTTATCGTTGTTTTAATCTAAGGCGTTAAAGAATTACCCATGCGGGGCTGGAGTTTTATTGTTTGTCTTCTTTTATTTTCTCAATCTTTATCACCTGCTGCTTATGCCCAGAAAGATGCTGATCTGTGGATACTGAAGGAAATATTGAAAGACTCCGCATTTACAGGTGAAATCGTAACTCAATCGCTTAGTGAACTGGGTCCAATATTTTGGCCAGAAAATTTAAATCAACAGG
>JANOUH010000122.1:0-14861 GCA_031416795.1 Cytophagales bacterium
CATTTGCAGGGCAAACAGTTTGATGATGCCGTATCCCAATGCCTGCATGGCAATAAAGTATCTTACAAAAGTGCGCAGCCAGTAATCACTTTTAATGTAGTGTGAGCTTTTGCGATCGACAATGCTCCAGATAAAGCTTCCGATTAAGGCCAGCGACAAATAAAGCCATAGTTGTGTCCACGCATAGGATGTATCACCACTTCCGTTTAATGGGACTAAGACTTCTCTTACATGAAATACATGATCATTGGCAGCGTAGACTAACCATTCTATAAATTGGTAGTAATACTGAGTGACATACCCTACACCAGGAATTACCTCCAACCAGGTCCATGGTGTGATCTGCAGCAAGATGTAAATGAAGAAAAATCGAAATGATATTTTTCTCGGGATGCTCCAGGGGTTCATAGGATTTGAACCAGTAATGTTCATAGTACAGTGGGTTTAAGGGGAATTTCAATTTACATTTTCCTTTCAAAAGGAAACATGAAAAAATAGTATTATTGAACCTTTTTGAAAATAACTCTCTGTAAATTATCTACGGAATAATTATTAATCTGCTGATCGGTTGTTGATGTTTTTTTGCCTGATGTAACTTCGAAAATCAGGTCTTTGTCTCGCAATTCATAAGAAGAGGTGAGGAATACTCCCTGAGTTTCAAAGATGCTGTATAGTTTATTGTTGAAAAGATAGTCCATTAATTCGATGCCATTTTTCTCATCAGTCACTTAAATGTTTTTCTCGGCATCTTTTAGTCGTAACACATAATCTTTGGTCATCGGCAATTTCTCTGACAAGTATTCGGTTTCCCAGGTCCACTCATTGGGATTGCTTCCCTTTGCCACTGTTAAAATCACTTTAACACTTTCTTTCAACGATCCCCGACTGGATATGTGCATCATTCCCTTCCAACTGCCCACACATTTGTCCGGAAAAGATTGTGCGTGAACTGCGTTATCGTTAGAAGAATTAAGAAAGTCAGGATGATGTTTTTCATACAAGGAATTTTAAATTACCTCAAACTTATTTTTATTATTTACTATTCGTTTCAGTTTTTTGTTTCGCTTGATATTTTTCAATTCTCAAAGATACGTTTTCACGAATATTCATATAGAATAAATTCATGTCTGCGCGATGCCAGTTTTTCGTTCGTAAGAAGACACGTCCCTTGACATAGGGTTTGTTAATCCATAAAATATCCTGACGATTTTGAGCATCAACGGCATGAGGAACAAAGGTAAAATGCAGGCCTACACCTCCATTGTTTAATTCTTTCGGAGTATAGTCTTGGCTTGAATTCCATAGAAGTGGGTTAGTCGATAGAGAACCCTTAAAGACAG
Source organism: Cytophagales bacterium (assembly GCA_031416795.1). Lineage (GTDB taxonomy): Bacteria > Bacteroidota > Bacteroidia > Cytophagales > Cyclobacteriaceae > ELB16-189. Next base: position 1,341 of record JANOUH010000122.1, read on the forward strand.
ATTCATAATTGTTTGGAATAAAGTTTCTGGCAAATGTGTTCCACGAAGCCCACACGTTTATTTCATCCGGCTTTTCAGTAGGACAGATGTCAGCAAACGCATCAGGAGAAATGGCTCGACCAACGAGGTAGGCGACCACTAATTTGTTCTTCAAGTCTTTGCCAACAAAATAATCTTTTAGGAGGCGCTCGGCATGATAGCTTCCCTGGCTGTGAGATGCGATAACAATGGGCCGCCCTTGATTGAAGTGCTCGAGGTAATATTCAAATGCGGACTTTACATCGGTATAGGCAATCTCAAGAGCCTGCGCTCCATCTTCTTTGTTGGTGGCATAAAATGAATAAAGATCTGCCTGTCTATAATAGGGAGCATACACACGGCAAGATCCATTGAAAATACTAGCCTGGTTGAGTATAGTACCTAGTTGAGTGATCTTATTCAACGCAACATCGTTCACATCAGCATTCCATTGATATGGGTTGGTAGCTGCTTGTGTGAAAGTAGTCGGGTATATAAAAAACACATCTGCAGTAGCGTTTAATTGAAGATCGTGAAGTCCTGATTTTATTGGAACACTGTCTGCAGCATCTGATTTGTCGGGCAATGATGCCCAATGTTCTGCCTTACTATAATCAGGTGCGGTGGGAACTAATGAATCTTTGAAGTTTACTTTTACTACATAGATCTTATCAGCGCATGAGCTAAGGATAAGAATAGATATTAATAGCCCGATCAACTTCTGTATGTTCAGGTTTATATAATTCATGGTTAGTTTTAAAACAGCGTTTATACGATAATCCATTGCTCTTCCGGTTGGCCTATGGACATGAAGGTAGTGCGGGTTGGGATTTCCAAATATGGATAGGTGACTTTGGAAAGGAAAAGGCCTTGCGGGTAAGCAACCTCCAGAACCTTAGGAGTTTCTTTTGTAACCAGATAACTTTCAAATTCATCTACACTGAGTTCACTTTTTCCAACTTGAATAAGCTTACCAACGATCAGTCGAACCATGCGTCCTAAAAATCGATCGGCTGAGATTTGAAATCGTAGACGATCACCTTTGGAATCAGCAAATAGAATAGCCGATGTAACTTTGCAAATCGTGTGCGGATATAGGTTGGGTGATTTACAGAAAGCCCGATAGTCATGATACTTTATAAGTAACGAAACAGCTTTATTCATGGCATCCAGATTCAGGTTTTTCTCGGGATACCACGTGCTCATACTATTTAGAAAGGGATCTTTGTAGGTGTGAATAAAGTAGTCATACCTCCTTTGAGTGGCATCAAAGCGAGCATGCTGATTATCTTTCATGGGGATGATTTCAAAAATGGCGATATCATCAGGCAGCATTTTGTTAACACGGAACAGCAGATCATAGTCCCACTTATTCTTTATATCAACATGAAAGAAAAACTGACTGGCGTGAACCTGTGCATCCGTGCGGCCGCAGCCCATTACTGAAACGCGTTCTTTCAGCATCTTACTCAGCAACGTTTCCACCACTTCCTGCACGGTGTTGGCATTGGCTTGCCGTTGCCATCCCCGGTAATTGTGGCCATGAAAGCCGGTGTGGAAAAAGTATCTCAACGAAGTGAAGGGTTTATTTTAAGGATCATTGTATTAAATGAAAACGGATGTGAAAATACCGACAGGGGTGCCATCATTCCGTAAAAATAATACTATTTGTGCCGATGGTCATTATTTGTCACTTTGGTCATTCATTAAATACGGTTTCTTATGAAAAAGTCGATACTGTTTTTTGTAGCACTTCTATTTTCAGTTTCCTTGTTAGCTCAAACAGGAAAGGTTATGGACAACCTAAGCATGCCCAGCAAAATTTTAAAAGGCGATCGTAAGTATGCCGTATATCTGCCTCCCGATTATGAAACCTCACAACGCAGTTATCCCGTGCTATATTTATTGCACGGTGGTGGTGATGATCAAACGGGATGGGTTCAGTTTGGTGAAGTATTGAATATAACAGACAAAGCAATTAATGAAGGCAAAGCAACACCCATGATTATTATTATGCCTGATGCCAACACCGGTCAGCGAGGTTACTTCAATAACCTTAAAAATGATTGGCGTTATGAGGATTTCTTCTTTGAGGAGTTCATGCCCTATGTTGAAAAAGCGTATCGAATCAAAAGTGAAAAACGTTTCCGTGCCGTAGCCGGACTTTCTATGGGTGGGGGAGGTTCATTTATGTACGCCCTTCGTCATCCTGAATTATTTTCTTCCGCCTGTCCGTTAAGTGCCTCTATCGGTCCGCTTACTGTGGCTGATGCCAAATCATTTTTAGAACGCACCAATCAGAAGGGAACAGATGCCGAAATTGAAGCGTATATCAAAAGGCACAATGCCATTTCATTGATTAACGAGATCAAGGATGATCAAAAGAAGGCGGTGCGTTGGTACATTGACTGTGGTGATGATGATTTTTTGTATGAAGGAAACGCCCTTGTTCATATTGCATTGAAGAAAAAGGAAATACCACATGAGTTCCGGGTTCGCGATGGTGGTCACACATGGACTTATTGGCGTGAAGCCTTGCCTACGGTGCTTAGTTTTGTGTCAGATGCTTTTCATCAATATTAACGAAGCAGGAAGTCTGACATTGATCTTAGAACCTGTCAAAATAATCCGGTGAATTGTCAGGGTAAGTGGTTACCCGGGCTGCGCAGTAAGCGATTCAATAGTTAACTTTGTCACGGTTTACTGGAGCTTATTTGAATTAGCGTGCTGAAATTTTATACACACATCTGGGTTGTCTTCATTGTCTTTTTGCTTGCACCTGTCAGTAAATCGCACGCCCAGTTAGATCCTGAGCGAATTGCATGGAATAGACTCAAATCTGAAAAGTGGGAGAGTTCGCATCGGTTCTTGCAAAAGGCGTTGCGAAAAGATTCTGCCAATCTCGAAGCTAACTATGTCTTTGCTCACTGGTTTTTTGCTCAGGCTAATCCGAATTTTCAGATAGACTCTGCTCATCACTATATCAATAAGTCAATTCGGAATTATGACACACTTACGTTAAGAGATAAAGAAAGGGTTCTTAAATTCCCTATTGATAGTTTGATTTTGCAAAACTTGTTGAGCGAAATTGACAGCGCGGCTTTTGAGAGGGCGAAGAAAGTGAATACGGAAGTTAGTTACACTCAGTTTATAAAGGACTTTTCCAAAGCATCGCAAATGGAAAATGCCATTGAATTACGAGATGAAGTAAGTTTTCTGGAAGCACTGAAGGCAAATACGTATCAAAGTTATCATGCCTATCTTTCAAAATATCCTCAATCACATAGAGCTAAAGATGCTACAGATCGCTATGAAAAATTACTCTTTGAAGACAAAACGAAAAGCAAGCGATTAGCCAGTTTCAAATTATTTATTAAAGAGTATCCAGAGAGCCCGTATGCAGGTGAAGCTCATAAGCAGGTATTTGAAATATCAACAGCTTCCGGTGAGCCTGAAGATTTTTTTAACTATGTAAAGGAATATCCCTCCACCCATTATGAGAAATTTGTTCGCGACATCTTATTTCATGTTTATATGGAACGTGAAGAAGATATTCCGGCTTCAATTCTTAATGATTCGTTACAACATGTTTTAGAATTGAATTCCCGATTTTGGATTCCTTTTTTTAAGAATGGACAGTTTGGTTTTATGGATCAAACCGGAGCAGAGATGTTGGTTCCTCAATTTAAGGATGTGCATGAGGAATATAAGTGCGGTCCGGTAGTGGATGATATTCTTATGCTAACGGATGGATATTTTAGTCGCACCGGAAAAAAGATAGCCACTCACACGTCATTCATACAGTCCATTGGATTGGGATTTATAGCCGTTAATGAGCAGAGCTGCCTGCGACTGATTCATAAATCAGGAAGAGAGATTATTTCTGATTGTTACGAAGACTATAGGATTATTGATGATCGTTTTATTGCCGCCAGACAAAATGGTTATTACACACTTTATACGCTTGCCGGAAGGAAGCTGCCACTCGCAGGAGTAACCCACATAGCGGAGGCAGGGGGATTAATTTTATTAACGAAGTCAGAAAAGAAAATCGTCAACTCGATTAGTCAATTGGCCGCCCTGGCCGATGGAAATTCTTTTCATGATGAATTGGTCTTTGATGAAGTAGTGGCGGTCGATAAGGGGTTACTGTTGGTGCGCAATAGTGGCCTGGAAGGAATATTAGATACCAATCTGAAGTATATTGTTCCGTTGGGAAGACATGCATTTACTAAAACTCCATTTGGATTAATTGAAAGAGAAAATGGAAGAATCGCGGTTCATGGTCTATCAGCAGAACTTGAAAACAAGACCTTTGATAATATTACCTACTATCGCAATTGGTTAGTGCTGATCGATGCTGATAAAAATCAACTTATTGATATCCCATCCAGACAATCGGTTGAATCCGATGCTGACAGTGTGTGGTTCGACCATAGCCTGGCTTTTGTCCAAAGAAAGAATTTGCGTAAAGTATATTTATCACCGAAACATTCACTTGATCTTCAGCTTGACTCTAAAATTAATTTTATTACTTCCCGTGATTCAGTACAATTCTTCTTTACTGAAAACAAAAAGAAACGTACCGTTTTTACTTTAGACAAGGGTGATCAGTTATTTGTAACAGAGTTTGAATTAGTCGAGTCATTGGGTACTGACTATTTTGTGGTATCGAAAGGTGGTAAAAAAGGTGTACTTGGTCGGAATGGAAAGCCCGTTGTGCCCGTAGAGATGGACGCCATTATTCTTACCGACAAAAATTACTTGTCCTTATTGAAGGATAAGAAATTTGGCTTGTACGAGTTACACTCCAGAAAGTATTTCAAGGCAGTCTATGAACGTAACCCAATACCGATTGATAAAAAGAATCTGGTGGTATTTAAGGAAGGGTTTTACGGCCTGATAAATTATGAAAGTATACCGGTAACAAAATTTGAGTTTTCAGAGGTGCAAGCCTGGAGTGATTCTGTGATTTGGGTGAAAAAGGATTTTCAATGGAAGTTGTTGAATTATTTTACGCAGAAAGTGGTGCTCGATAGGGTTAGAGATTTCAGATGGATAAAGAATACAGAGGAGGAGAAGATAGCCCATATCCATAGAGAGAATTATTATGGTATTGTCAGCAACCGAAAAGGTGTAGTAGTACCGGCTTCCTTCACGGGAATCATTAACCTGGGCACATCCGAGCAGCCCTTTTATTTTACCGAAAAGGAAGTAGAGGAAGCGGGTATTTTTGTTGTTGTGTACTTTGATAAACAAGGTAAGCTGGTGCGAAAGCAGGCTTATGAAGAAGAAGAGTACGAGCGCATATTGTGCGCGGATCATTGATCTTTTAGTTAATTTTGAACTTATGTTTATTCATTTATTTATCAATATGAAAAGAATAGTAGCTGTTGCAAGTGTTGTATTATTTGCTCAAGTGCTGGTTGCACAGAATCGTCCTAAGTTAGTGGTGGGTATTGTCGTTGATCAAATGAGGCAGGAATATCTTTATCGCTATGAAAGTAAATTTGTACCGAATGGATTTAGACGATTGATGAATGAAGGCTTCATGCTCAAGAATGCGCATTACAGTTATGTACCTACCGAAACGGGTCCAGGCCATGCCACTATTTTTACGGGAACTACACCAGCTATTCATGGTATTGTTGCCAATGAATGGTATGATCGCTCATTAAAGGTTGAAGTAAACTGTGTGAATGACCCCAAGCAAAAACCCATTGGTACTGATGTTGGTGGAACCGTGTCGCCCTGGCGATTACTTTCTACTACCATTACCGATGAATTAAAATTAGCGTCACAACAGCGGGCGAAAGTAGTAGGCGTTTCGTTAAAAGATCGGGGTGCTGTGTTGCCAGCAGGGCACATGGCTGATGGAGCATATTGGTATGATGGTACAACTGGAAATATGATCACCAGTACTTATTACTATGACACTCTTCCAAATTGGGTTCAAAAGTTCAATGAACTGAAGTTGGCTGATAAATATTTAAATCAGGAATGGAATACGCTCCTGCCAATTGAACAATATGTGGAGGCTGGACCTGATGATTCACCGTATGAAGGTAAATGGAAAGGTAAAGACAAACCTACGTTTCCATACAACCTGACAGAACTTCGCAAGCAGATGGGAGTCTTTAATCTTCTTACGATGACTCCTTGGGGTAATACGATCATTGGTGATTTCGCTAAGAGCACTTTGGTGGAGGAAGGATTGGGTAAAGATGAAATAACCGACTTCCTGACGATATCTTTTTCAAGCACAGATATTATAGGTCATGCCATGGGGCCAAATGCGGTGGAACTTGAAGATACTTATTTAAGGTTAGATAGAACGCTGGAAGACTTATTTGTCACCTTAGATAAAGAAGTTGGTAAAGGAGCGTACACGGTGTTTCTTACAGCAGATCATGGAGTGGCAGAAGTGCCTCAATATATGATTGATGAGCGTGTGCCAGCTGGATATTTTAGGCCAGCTTATGTAGAGGCTAATCTGATCGAACATCTTCAGAAATATTTTCCAGGTAAGAAAATTATTGATAGGATGAGCACCGAACAGGTGTACATCAATCAAGAAGCTTTCGGTACCGATCTACGTTCTTCAGGTATTGATTTACTCATTGCAACAGAACTTATAACTAATTTTTTGCTGAAGACAGAAGGAGTAGCGCAGGTGTTTTCATCTAGTGTGTTACGCCAGGCTGCTTTTGGTGAGGAAGGAATGCGTGGTAAAGTAGTGCGTGGGTTTAATGCTAAGCGATGTGGCGATATTGCCTTTGTGCTTGAGCCAGGTTGGTTGGCGTGGAATGGTGTTACAGGTTCAACACACGGGTCTTCTTATTCTTATGATACCCATGTTCCTGTTTTATTTTATGGAGCTGGAATTAAAAAAGGAAGCTCGTCACAGTTTCACACGATCACGGATATCGCACCCACACTTTCAGTTTTGTTAAAAATCAAATTCCCAAGCGGAAATACCGGGCAACCGGTGACAGAGATATTGGACTAAAACAAAAAAAGAATGATACCCTTATCACTCTTTTTTTAAATCTTATCGTTTAAAAAAAATGCTTCAATAGATTAGCTTCCAAACACGCCAAACATATTCAGGATCACCACCCCAATGATGATCGGGCAAACGAAGCGAATCATAAACAACCAGATTTTGTATGGGGCAATGCCCAGAATTTTTCCTGATTTAAAAGAGGGCATTCCTTGTGCTATTTCATCTACAAGCATTTCTGTTTTGATAAACCAACCTGTATACATGCATGTGGATAACACGACCAGCATCATGAAGAGGCTGCCAAAGAGATAATCAAAAATGTCCATGACTCCGGTCTTAACAACACCAAGAAAATTGACCTGAACGAGGGATAAACCTTCGATCGCACCTGTTGAAAGTGCCGATGGAATGCCAAGTAGAAATGCTGCAATGGCCACTGTCCAGGCAGCTTTCTTGCGATTCCAATTCTTCTGATCCATGAAATACGCAGAAGGTGCTTCTAACATAGAAATAGTAGAAGTGATAGCTGCAAAAAACAACAAGAGGAAAAACAATGCTCCGGCAATATTACCGAGTGGCATCTGTTGGAAAATATTGGCCAACACATTAAATACTAGGGTTGGCCCTTCAGCAGGTGATTGATTAAATGCAAACACTGCAGGGAACACCATAAAGCCTGCAAGTAACGCCACGGATGTGTCCATTGCACTAACCCATAAGCTGGAGGTAACTATATTTTGGTTTTTGTTCAGATATGAACCGTAAGTGATCATCATGCCCCAACCTACACCTAAAGAAAAGAAAGCCTGCGTTAAAGCAGCCAACACTACATGACCATTGATTTTTGAAAAATCGGGTACTAAATAATATTCAATTCCTTTTCCTGCGCCAGGCAGTGTCACGCTTCGGAAGATTACCAGGATCAACAAAACAAAAAGCATTGGCATCAGGATCTTGGTTGCTTTTTCAATGCCTCCAGATACACCGGCTAGTACGATATAGGCTGTTATTAAAATAACGGCCCCGCCCAGCGGAATCACATAAGCCGGATTGGCAATGAATTCTGCAAAAGATGTTTTGATGGAAAAGAGTGATGTGAAAATGTAGCCAACTGTCCACCCGGCAATCGTGCTATAATAGCTAAGTACAACAAACGTTACGATCAGCGGAAGTACCCCGACAAGAACAGTCCATAACTTGTTGCCTCCTAATTTCTGAACTGCCCCTACGGGATTTTTTCCAGTTAATCTTCCAATGGCTATTTCATTGATAAGCATGGGCACTGCGACAAGCACAACGCATAGAATATAAACCAGCACAAATGCAGCTCCTCCATTTTCACCGGTGAGGTAGGGGAACCTCCAGATGTTACCCAACCCCACAGCAGAACCTGCAGCGGCCATAATAAAACCAAACTTTGAGCCCCATTGTCCGCGATCTGTTGACATAATTTTATTAGTTGAATCCGGGCAAGATTAAAAAATAAATTCTATTTAAAAACAGGTGAGAAGTGTAATGGCATAATTACCTTTTAAAGCTGAGATGCCATCAGCGTCAAACCTTCTTTAAATGAATGTGGCTGATAACCCAATTCATTTTTCGCTTTGGTAATAATGAACCCGGTTTTGGGTGGCCTCATGGCTGGTTGTTTAAACTTGCTTGAATCGGTCGCATTGATCAATGCTTTATCTAGTTTAAAAAAATCTGCAGTTTGGATTGCGATATCATAAGGTGTCAACACTTCTTCCCCGGAGATATTGTAAATACCCTTCGCTTTTTTTGTGGCTGCCAGAAAGCAACCCATCGCCAAGTCTTCGGCTAATGTTGGAGTGCGCCACTGGTCATTTACAACATTGATCACTTTACCATCTTCCAAACTTTTCTTAACCCAAAGCACAATATTGCTACGACTCATGTCGGGAGTTATACCATACACTAATACAGTGCGCAATATTGCCCAGCTAATAGTACTTTCTTGTAATGCCTTTTCTCCTCCAAGCTTACTTTCACCATAAAAATTAACAGGGTTGGGAACAGCACGTTCATCCAACGGCCCGTGAGAGCCATCAAAAATAAAATCCGTAGAAATATGTACTAAGTGAGTTTGGTTTTTACCACATGCTGTAATCAGATTCTCTACGCCCGTTACATTCACTTTCCAACAGGCATCGCGATCGGTTTCACATTGGTCAACCTGCGTCATCGCGGCCGTGTTGATGATCACATCCGGTTTTAGGTTACTAATGATCTTTTCCGTTTGTATTGGATCAGTAATATCTAATTTACTAAACAAAACGTTGACCGGAAGATCTGAAATTCTTCTTCTTCCGGTGGCAATGGTTTGTATATCGTTTTGCTGGCTCAGCAGTTGCACCAGCTTATAGCCAAGTAAACCATTTGCACCGGTAATGAGAATTTTCATTTTTTAATTTCCGGGTATTGATAACCAAATTCTTTCGTGATTTTCTTGCGCGACATTTCTTCTACCGTCACCGTCATCCTTACATCCTCAAAAGGGCGATCTCCGGATACAGTTGGTACAGCCGCAATTTTATCAATGATATCTAGTCCTTTAATCACTTTTCCAAATACGGTGTATTCTGCATCAAGATGAGGAGCACCACCAACAGTAGTATATGTTTTGATCTTTTCAGGTGAAACATCGCGTGTTACTTTCATGCCGGTTTCTTTTTCAATGCGTGGTACCAGGCTGGTTATTTTTTTCTGATAAGCATTCATATCACCGCTCATGTAGATCAGATTCAACGAATCAACTAAGGGTTTATTAGTCGGATTCATCATCACCTGACGGAATGCCGTATTTAATTTCATCTGATCTATTTTTAGGCTCTCCACGTCAGATTCAGAAATGACGGTTCCCTGAACGATATAAAATTGACTACCACTAGATGCTTTGGCTGGATTTTGCTCATCACCCAGGCGAGCTGCAGACAGCGCACCTTTCTCGTGAAAAAAATTAGGATTGATTTCCGCATCAATGGTATACTTTGGGCCACCCATTCCTAAACGCGCGTCTGCCGTTGCTTTTTTTGAATCAGGATCTCCACCCTGAATCATAAATCCCTGGATCACCCTGTGGAATAACAGGCTGTCAAAATATTTCTCTTTGGCGAGTTTGATAAAATTCGCTTTATGTTTTGGGGTTTCATCATACAAGATCGCTACCATATCGCCATAGCTTGTTTTGATGGTAACTACATAGTCATTTTTATCTGCCTTTTGTGCACAGCTTGTTAACAGACATAGAAATGAGATCGTTAGGAATAAAAGTTGCTTTGTCATTGCGATTTAAAATTTGAAATTATGGATTTAACGTTTTTGAAATTTGTAATGATAGATCAAGGAAAATCATTTTAGCGCTTCCGTTTCGTTCCAAATGATAAGAGGCATCGCTCATCAAAGTGTTAATTTTCTCTAGTTTATTAACATTCATGACCTTACTGAAGTTTTGTACAAAGTTGGCTTCACTGGCCTTCACTCTTCCGATGGAAGTGGCCCCTGAAAATTGTAAAAGAGTTTCTCTCATCATGCTCAGGCCATACTGAAATAAGTTTCGCTGACTGAGTCTATCCGATTCATGGAATTCTTCTGAGTAATTAAGCAGCTTGACATAATCCCGCTTAAAGCATGAGCGCATCCATTCTTCAAACCGGCTTTGAAAATGATCTTCTTCGCTGTCGATAAGTTTGATGGCTAGGTTCAGATTTCCATCCGCTAATTGAATGATTTCTTGTCTTCTTTCTTCTTTGAGCGAAGCATTTTTGATCAGCAGGAATTCATTTATTGCCTCGTCACTTAATGGAGGAACCTGAACCATTTGCGTGCGCGAAAGAACGGTCGGTAATAGCCGGTCAGCAGCATTACTGATCAATAGGAAAAAAGTATTTGGCGGTGGTTCTTCCAATATTTTCAGAATTCCATTGGCTGCGGAAGGGTGCATGAGTTCGGGTTGCCATATGATCATTACCTTATAGGAACTCTCAAAAGGTTTCAGCGAAAGCATTTTGATGATCTCTCGACCAGCTTCGCGTGATATAGCGGCTTGTTTATCCTCGCCTCCATAAAAATTAATCCAATCGCTCAGATCGCCAAAAGGTTGTTCAATAAGAAAAGACCGCCAGTCTTTTAAGATATCTGACTTAAAGCGGTCTTCATCTTTGTCGTTCTTAATGTTGTTAAGAGGAAAAACAAAATTAGTATCAGGATGTATATGTTTGAAACTTTTGCTGCATGCTGGGCAGGTGCCGCACGAATCGTTTTCTCCTTTATTCTGGCAGTGTATATACGTAGTATAGGCGAGGGCAAGCGGCAAATTAAGTGCGCCAGGCTTACCTAGAAATAGTTGTGCATGTGCAATATGTTGATTGCGCACCGAATCAATGAGCGTTGATTTTATTTCGGAAAGACCTGGGATATCAGAGAACTTCACTACCTGCTATTGTTTAAATGTAATCATGATTTCTTTTCCCATACCCGGTATTGTGCTGACTCATTGAATAGATGAATCATAATTTCTTTATCTAAATCGGTTAAGGGTAGTGATCTGCGTTCCATCGCTTTTTCCGCTGTTTCAATCGCCTTATTAAATTGATACGTGGTGAAGCCGGCTGCCCCACCCCAGGAGAAGGAGGGAATAAAATTGCGTGGATAACCATCACCAAAAACACTGGAACTTACTCCTACCACAGTGCCTGAATTAAACATCGTATTGATGCCGCATTTACTGTGATCACCAAACATTAATCCGCAAAACATAAGTCCTGTGTCTTTGAACCCGCCTTTGGCATAGTTCCAAAGTTTTATGTTTTCATAATTATTCTTGAGGTTCGATGTGTTGGTGTCGGCACCAATGTTACACCATTCGCCAATCACAGAATTTCCCAGGAAGCCATCATGTGATTTGTTACTATAACCGAACAACACAGAGTTACTGACCTCGCCCCCGATTTTTGAAAACGGACCAACGGTGGTATCGCCTCTTACTTTAGCGCCCATGTTTACATCTGAACCTTCGCAGAGCGCAAAAGGACCACGAATGAGTGAGCCTTCCTGAACAAATGAGTTTTTTCCCAAATAGATCGGCCCGTTCTCGGCATTTAGAAGAGCAGCTCGTACCTGCGCGCCTTCTTCTAAAAAAATGTTTTCAGGAGAATATACTCTGGTGTGAACGTCTGTGATGGGAGTTGATTTTCGGCCACGGGTAATCAATTCAAAATCCGATCTGATCTGTGCTCCATTGTATTGATAGATTTTCCAAACCTGGTCGATCAATGTAAGCGGGTGAGTAAATTCAGTAATTTTTCCAGTGATAATTTCAGGTACTTCATCATCGGATGTTCGCACCGCTAAAATCATATTATCCTTTGCAATGGCATCGCCTGGATTCAATAAATGGATGACAGCCACTAGTTCTGGATTAGGGCACATTGCACCATTGATCCAAAGATTGTCAGCGGTATGATGTGTCGGAAATTTTTTTGATAGGTATAACTCAGTCGAAAAGGATAGCTTCATCTGAAGATACTTTTCCCATTTTTCTGCTATGGTAAGGATACCAACCCTGATATCAGCCACCGGCCTGGTGAAGGTAAATGGCAATAAATCCTGACGGATAGTGGGGTTATCAAAAAGGATTACATTCATGCCGCTAAAATAGGTTGATCACTAGCCTTTGACAAATTACAAAAGCGAATCAGGCAATAAAAAAGGCCTCTTTTCAGAGACCTTTTTATAGCAAAACACGCTAAGAAGAAATATCTTATTTCTTTCCGTATTTCTTTTGAAATTTCTCCACACGGCCTGCAGTGTCCAAAAACATCTTTTTGCCGGTGTAGAAAGGATGCGAAGCAGAGCTAACTTCGACTTTAATTACAGGATAATCTTTACCATCTTCCCATTTGATGGTTTCTTTAGGAACTGATGTTGAACGACTTAAGAATTTAAAATCGCTGGTAGTATCCCAAAAAACTACGTCTTTATACTCTGGATGAATGCTTTTTTTCATAATCAACTTACTTAAAGGACTGCAAAAGTAGAAAAACAGACTCTAAAAACAAGGCCTTAATCCTCAAATTTGCCAATAAATTCTTAAGATTGTGGGGTTGGTTGCGATGCAAAATGTAGAAAATCGCCCTTGAGCGCGTACAACAGATAAATTCTACTTGATTTTTGAGGAAAACTGGCCATTTAAAGCATTAACTGAATTTACAATGAAGAGGATTTTTTCTGGTTTTATATCCCTGATCTGTTTCTATCAGGTTGGTGCCCAAAGTACCAATGCCACGCTCAACGAGGACTATTATCACTGGATCGACCGGTATGAGATCAAATCTGGAAAAATTGTTCCTGGTTTCTTCACTTCTGTGAAACCCTATAAGCGTGATGCGATTATAAAATATTTAGATACCCTATCGACATCCGAAGTTTTTACTTCCCGTGCCGATGAGTTTAATCGCGACTTCTTGCGAAACGACAGC
>JANOUH010000123.1:0-2497 GCA_031416795.1 Cytophagales bacterium
TGCTCCCTCACCATTAGTTGTCTCCACCTTCAAATCTCCACCATGTGCCTTCACGATATCATAACTCAAACTCAATCCCAATCCAGTGCCCTGGCCTGTCGGTTTAGTGGTGAAGAAAGGTTGAAAGATTTTATCCAGTAGTTTTTGCGGAATCCCGCTGCCGTTGTCTTTTACTCTGATCAAAACTTTATTACCATCTTTTTTAGTACTGACTGAAACGGTCGGATCATAGCCCGTCATGTCGTGATGAGCCTTTTCATTCACTGCATAAAATGCATTATTGATGAGATTAAGAATTACCCTTCCAATATCCTGAGGTACTATATCGACATTGCCAATGCTTTTATCAAAATCTGTTTTCATCGTTGCATTGAATGATTTATCCTTTGCCCTCAATCCATGATAGGCCAATCTTAAATATTCATCTGCCAATGCATTGATATCCGTGGGCTCTTTTACACCGCTGCTACTGCGACTATGTTGTAGCATTCCTTTTACAATATCAGCAGCTCTATTGCCATGATGATTAATCTTTTCAAGATTCTGTACGACATCATTGGCAATGGCCTTTACTTCTTCGGTATTTCCTTTATCAACTTCATCAACCATCTCTTTTACTAACTCTGCACTTACTTCACTAAAGTTGTTTACAAAATTCAATGGGTTTTGAATTTCATGTGCAATGCCGGCAGTGAGTTCTCCAAGGCTTGCCATCTTTTCGGATTGGATGTGTTGGGATTGTGTGGATTTTAAATCCGAAAGTGTTTTTTCTAAAACCTGATTGGTTTTCTGCTTCTGTCGGTTATTCCGAAAAAGAATAAATGCGATAATAGAAAATACACCCAATCCAGCCAGCATGCTATAGGTCCTGATTTTATTTTGAAACTCAGCTTTCTCATTTTCAAGTTCCTGAACCTTAAGCTGCTCATCAAAACCGATGTTCTCAAATTGCTTAATTTTATCAACGCTATTAATGCTGTCTTTTTCAGCCATCGCAAGTCCCTGATAAAAGAAAGCACTGTCCATATTGTTTCGTAATTTATAAATGGATGAAAGTGTACTGTATGCAGTTACCAATTCATCGGGAGAATGAATCGATCGGGAAATATCTAATCCTTTTTTTGCATACCAGAGGCTTGAATCCCTGTCGCCTGAAACGATGAATATGTTGCCCATATTAAAATAGGCCACAGCTAAAGCCTTAAGGTTATTTTGTTGCTGACTTTCCCCTATGGCTTTTCCAAAATATTGCTTTGCCAATGGATAGTTCCCTTTATTTAAATAAATCGTTCCTAAGTAAGAATAAAGATTTCCATTGAATCTATAAAAACCAGACGATTCTGTATAAGCCAATGCCTTTTTCTCGAAGACTAATGCTGTATCCAATTGATTAAGTTTGATGAATATCAAACCTAAATTCATATTGATGTTGGCTAAATTTGCCGGATCACCTACACGTTCTGCAATTTTCAGTGCTTCGAATGAATTAGACAATTCCTCTTTAATGTTGCCCGTAAAACCATATAGACGTCCCATATCCATGCGACTGAAAGCTAATACAGTCAGCCGGGCCAAGGCCGGGTCACCCGTTTTTGAAAACCTGGAAACCTGCAAGATGTTTTTTTCTGTTTCTTTATCCTCGGCTATTTTTATTGCGCTTAAAAAAGCTTTCAGCGAGCGGGGGTAGTTTTTATCAAGCGATAATGCATAACCAATGTTTTCGAGCGCATCCGCTTCCCATAGTTTTGATTTTAGTTGCCCGGCCAATGCCGCTTGTGCCCGATGAAAATAAAGCGAGCTGTCCGTGTTTGCTTCCGAATAATAGAATCCCAAGCTTCTTGCTACTCCCATTCGTATCGTATCGTTGTTTGTATTATTCCAAATGAGTCGTAAACTATCAGCTTGTTCTTTATTCCATGGTTCCCAATAAGAGTTTTGCTGAGCCATGGAAAGACAGGTCAGAAACAAAAGGAATGATATCGTGATCAACAATTTCATAATATTAATTAGTATACGGCAACTGAATAATAAACTCACTTCCCTCACTCTCATGTGTCTCCAGCCTCAACTCTCCGCCATGCGCCTTCACAATATCATAACTCAACGATAAGCCTAAGCCCGTTCCTTGTCCTGTTGGCTTGGTAGTGAAGAATGGCTGGAAGATTTTTTCCTTGATGGAAGCAAGAATGCCGTTGCCGTTGTCTTTAACCGAAATCAACACTTTATTACCTTCCTTCTTTGTGCTGACTGAAACAGTTGGTTCGTAAACTTCTGCTTTCAGCTTTGAGCTTTCAACTTTCAGCTTTTCATTCACAGCGTAGAAAGCATTATTGATTAAATTCAAAATCACCCTTCCAATATCCTGCGGAACGATATTGATGGCTCCTATTGCAGGATCATAATCTGTATTCAAAGTAGCATTGAATGATTTATCCTTTGCACGTAATCCATGATACGCCAGTCGCAAATACTCATCGGCCAATGCATTGATATCGGT
>JANOUH010000124.1:0-2415 GCA_031416795.1 Cytophagales bacterium
GGAAAAACATCCATCTGATGCTTGACATAAAAACACCTATTCATTCCGAGGCCTTAGGCTAAATATTTGAAACCATCATTCGTCATTCGATTAATTTAGTATTTCATTTTTAGAAAATCAGGAACCGGATACAACACGCACAGCATCACCATTTGAAATTAATCCTGACTTAATAATTCTAGCGGTAATTCCTCCATGACCTCGCATGGCATTATAGCCACCTTCGCCCAATGCTTCTTCCATGCGTGAGCAAGGATGACATTCATCAGAGTACTCAAAGATTGCTTCACCGATTTGAAATTGTTTTCCTTTTAGTGCAATCAGATTGATTCCTTCTACCAGAATGTTTCTGCGTGTAAGCATAAACTCAATCGATGGTTTTCCTAAGAAAGATGCTATTGCTGCGATGTGTTCTTTCTGAATAAGAGTAACCTGTCGATTGCCGCCTTTGCTACGGTCTCCATCAAGACCTTTGTTTTCTATAGCGAGAACCTGATCTAATACAATGGGTGATTCCAGTCTCTGGGCTCGCACCGAAATAGCGGCAACCGTTCCGGGTTTTGAAAAGCGTTGCATGAGTTCTTTTATTTCCAGGCATCAAAGATATCCAAATCCTCTGTGCTTTCTCTGTGCCTCTGTGGTAATGCATTTTAACCACAGAGAACACGGAGGGTGCACAGAGAAAATACAACATCAAATCTCTTCCGATTTTTATTACCTTACTTTATCAATCCCATATCGTATGAGAAAACTAGTATACCTCTTCATCTTTATTTCGACTCATTCATTTGCACAGACGAAAGCCCTCGTGGGCGGAACGCTGATCGATGGCTTTGGCGGAAAGCCTTTACTTAATTCTGTTGTTATCATTGAAGGAGAACGCATCAAAGCCATCGGGCAAATTGGTTCGATTGAAATTCCAAAAAATGCAGAGGTGATTTCTACCGAAGGCATGAGTGTGATGCCCGGCTTGTGGGATATGCATGTGCACTTGATGATCAACGGCCACAGCGATTACACCCATTGGGATAAAACATATTTGAAGCTGGCGAAAGATGTGATCATGCCTTCCTCAGCACATCAACTATTGATGGCAGGCGTAACCAGCGCGCGCGATTTGGGTGGACCTCTTGAACCCAGTCTCTCCGTACGAGACCGCATTAACCAGGGAGAAATTCCAGGACCCACTATGTATATGAGCGGACCGTTCATTCAACACGAATCCTATCCGGGCACGGCCGATTTTCGCTGGGGCGTGAAAGGTGTAGAGGATGCGCGCGCCAAAGTTCGCCAGCTCGCGAAAGCAGGAGTGAACTGCATCAAACTGATTGACCAGGATGAAATGACCGAAGCCGAATACATGGCCGTGGTGGACGAAGCCCACAAAAATAAACTGAAAGTAGTAGCACACTCGCACCGCCCCGATGAAATACGCAGAGGGTTGAAAGCAGGAGTAGATAATTTTGAACATACCGGCCTGGCCGCAGCACCAGAATATCCTGACGACATCATGTTCATGATCAAAGAACGCACGGCTAAGATGAGCCTCGGTCCATTGTTCTGGACGCCTACAGTTGAAGGTTTGTACAACTACGAATACATGCGCGACAACCCCGAAGCACTCGACAACACAAGTTGGCATCTGGGCTTGCCCGACTCCATCATTGCCGACATCAAACAATCCATCAAATACCCGGGCCGCCTCAGCTACTTTGGGTTGAACCCGATACGCAAGCCTACGCTCGAGAAAAAAATCAATCAACTGAAAAATGCAGGTGTAGTATTATTGATTGGTACCGACAGCGGCATACCCATGAAGTTTCATAGCCAGAGCACCTGGAACGAACTCGATGTGTGGGTAAATAAATTTGGCTTCGACCCGATGTACACAATCCGCGCAGCCACCTACTGGCCTTCCGTGATGATGGGTGTGGATAAAGATTTTGGCACCGTCACCGAAGGCAAGTATGCCGACATCATTACCGTGAAAGGTGATGTGCTCAGGCACATGGCATTGTTGCAGGATGTGAAGATGGTGATTAAGAAAGGGAAGAGGTATAAGTGAGAGATAGGCAATTGCTTATATTCGGAAGTTGGTTGTGACACATAAGTTTATATTTTGAAAAAATGGTCTATAACGGGCTCTAAATGGCTGATAAAGAAGCAAAAGCAAGGATTAAGATTAACAAGCTTTTAGAAGAAGCTGGCTGGCGTTTTTTTGACGACAAAGATGGTAAGGCGACTATTAAATTAGAGTCTTCTATTAAGTTAGATGACCTCGGAGACGACTTCGAAAACTCAAAGAATGGCTTCATTGACTTCTTGCTGGTGGACGAAAACCAAAACCCAATCATTGTTTTAGAAGCAAAAAAGGAAAGCCTCAATCCTTTAGTTGGAAAAGAACAAGCGAGAGCG